>JBEDUI010000150.1:0-55487 GCA_040414495.1 Mycobacteriales bacterium | reverse complement strand
TCTCCGGCCATGTGGCGGACGGGACGTTGCCGGCGGACATGGCCGGGCATCTGCCGGAGAAACTGATCAAGGAACTGGCGAAGAATCCGGACCGGTTAGCGGGGAAACTGGAGGGAATGTTTATCCGGGCCGATTCGGCTCCGGGGAACACCGACCATATTTCCGGCACGGACTATTTCCGTACGTACAAGAAGATCCTGCCCGGGTCCGGGACCGCGAACCCAGCGGTGGAACGCATGCAACAACTCTACGGCGACCGGATCAAGGGAGTCGTGGGGGTGCCGCGGGACGAGCCGTCGCAGATCACCGAACAAGCCAATCAATTCTTCGACACCGAGCAGGCGAAGACCGATCAGATCGCGGCCGACATGTTCGGCCGGCTGGAAAACCCCGATAACTACCAACCCCTCTACACCATCGCCGACCACAACAGCCTCGCCGGGGATATCGGCGAAAAACTCCAACAGCTGTATGTCAATAAATACGGGCCCGAAGCCGGGCCGGCCAGATTCGCCGACCACGTACGGGTGGTCGACGCCGATGCCATCCTGGAGATGGGCACGAACCGCTCCGCAGTCATGGCCGACACGTTCGAGTGGGCCGGGCAGCCCGGGCACGCCCTGATCGGGATCAGCGACCGCGGCACCGACATCCAGCCCGACCCCACCGCCTTCGTCAAAGCCGACGGCACCCGCGTCACCGACGCCGCCGACCTCATCACCTACGTCCGAAGCGGCGGGAAACTCACCGGCGGCCTGCACGTCATGATCACCGCCCACTCCGCCGCCACCGCCCGCAACGACGAACAAGCCATCTACCGCACCGCCCGCACCGGGCTGGACGGCAAAGCCATACCCGGCACCGCACAGTTCTACGCCTCCCGGCAAGACGACCTCTTCGCCGGCCACAACGACCTGTACAACCACCTCGCCGACGCCAACACCCAATGGCACGACGCCGAAGCCGCCTACAACGCAAACCCCAGCGAAGAAACCCAACGAGCACTGGGCCAAGCCCGCCAAGAATTCAACGACCGCATCACCGAACTACAAAACGCCGCCGAGCTACAACGCGCCGATATCCCGACCGACACCCTCACCCTCATCCACGACCACACCCCCGAACACACCCAAAACCCAGCCGACCACTCACCCGCCCAACCCCGCGCACCCAACACAGCCGCGCTGGAACACAGCGGTGTCCACAGCACTATTCCGGCACCGCGCGCTCCAGTGGCAGCGCTGCCGTACCTGCGCCAGCCGGGGGATCGCACCAACATCGAGGCGTATCACCAACCCAGCCCGACCGCTGTGCCTCCGACGGTTGGCGCGGTCCGGTCCATGGCGGCCGTTCTCGTCGACCAGGGGATAACCGACCTGCCGCTGCCCGCTGACGTCGAGATTGTCATCGCCACCCGGCCGGCCGACTTTCGATATCTCGACGACACCCAACGCCTTGCCGAAACCACCATTCACGCGGGTGTGCGGACGGTGACCATCGGGCTGAGCGCGTTTGACAGTCCGGAACGGCTTGCGGGTGTCGTGCACACCGAGCTCACTCGGCTCGACCAGCTTGACCGGGACGTCGATCGGCACGACGAGGTGAACTACAACCTCGCCCAGGAAGCGAAACAAGAGGTTCACGACGCGCATATCGACTGGACCCGGTACTCGGTTGATTCCGGTGGCGAGATCGCGTTGGCAAAGGCCGTACCCGCGCCGACGCTCCTGCACGCAACAGATTTCGCCGGTCTGCAGGGTCAATTGGACGAGGCGCTACGTCTCGGAGCCGATGGCGGGCGGATCACCGTCGCGGTGGAGTCCGCATTGCTGAGCGACGAGAGTGCTCGGCGGGAATTCGAACGAATTATGGCGCGTCACCATGTCCACGCCGTTTTCCTCGACGCGAACGGATATTCCGATCGCTATCTCATCGAGGATGCCCAGGCCATTGTGGTCATTGCGAATCAGCAGCGATTCGGCCAATTCCACCAAACGGCGGATCGGCTGCGCGCCGCGGCCGTGGCCGAATTGACGCCAAGACAACTGCTCCAGCTGCCCGAAACGTTGCTCGCCAAAACCATTGCGGAAATCGACGCCGACACCCCGCCTGCACCCCGTCGGCCGACAGACCCGTTGCTGGCCGCAATTTACGACAACCTCGACGCGATCGCCGAGGACGTGCAGGACATCGCGATAATCGAACCCGTCGGCGATAAATGGCTGTTGATTACCACGACCCTGGGCCACCAGATGAGGGTCGGTGTCGAGCATGTCGCCGTCGAGGGCGGTTACCTGGCCCAGACCTGGCGGCTCGACACCGCCGGAACCCCGTGCTTTGTCGTGAACCTGGCCGACGTTCCCGGGACCGGGCTCATCGACGGCTTTTTCGACAGGCGGGTTAACGCCAGTTTTGCCGCCGACCAGCTGCAGATAGTGCTGGCCGGGCAGCTTGCCGTACTCGCGGCGCAGATGAATGCGATCGGTCCGGCAAACGCCGCGCTCGGTCGTATCCCGGCGGCATCTGACGACATGGTCACAGCGGTGCAGGCGGCCCGGGCCGCGCTGTGGAACGCCGCTGATCTTGACCAGGCCCGGGAATCGCTGATCGAGTTGGCGGGCCAGGTTGAGCAACCCGAATTGCTGGCCGCGGCAAGCGCAATGGAAGAGGCGGCCGCCAGATTGACCGCGCCGGATACGCTACGGCCGGCATTTGGCGCCCATCCCGTACTGTCTCTTGCCAATCGCGGCCCGGCCACCGAACTGCGGGTCCGTAACCGCCTGTTCGGTGAGTGGCAGGAGACACATGCCGCCGGTCCGCTGACCCGGTGGCGGGGCAACCGGGCCCGCCAGGCCGCTATTGACGGTTTGCTCGACCGGCTCGGTTTGAGCGCCGGCTCGCCGGCTATCGACGCACTTAAAGGCACATTGCGGCGCGACGGGTACGGCGATATCGCGGACATGGCCGGAACGCGGGGCCGGTCAACCACGACACCGACCATCGATGCGTGGTGGGTGATGGACACGGTGCCGGGTCTGGTCGATGCCGTTGGAGCGTCCTGGATCGAACCCATCGCCGACAACGTGTTCCGGATCGGCTACGGGGAGGGCGAATCGTTCACGGTGGCGGTCGATCTCGGCGGCGGTGGAAATGCCGACGTCGTGATCGAGTTGGAGCGCGAGCTCGATGCGGCGTCGGCCCGGTGGGAGCTCGCCGGTCGCATCGGCCGCGTGGTCGCCCGGCATCAACGCTCCACTGTGGACGGTACGAGTCGCGATGTCCTTGTACCGCAGGGGCTCACCGGGCAGGACACCGAGCTGTCGGCGCGTGATCACGGTGCGCTGAGCTGGGCCCGGGCATTCCGGCAGGACTACGAGTCAGCGGGGTGGCGGCAACGCCGCGCGATGCGCCGTAAGTTCCGGGAATTCGCCCACGACGTAGGCCTGCTACGTCTGACTCCAGGGCTGGGTGGCAGCGCCGACTACGAGCGAAAGCTCGCGGCGGTCGCGCGCCACGACAGCGAGCTCGCCGCTTTCATCGCCCATATCGGCGGCGCCCGGCCGAGCCTGCGGCCGGTGGTCGAGCCAGGTGTCGATCGGCGGTTGCTGTACGAACCGCGGTTCGATCCCTCCTGCGTACCCGACCTGATCGCGTGGCTGCGCGAGCACCTCGGCGAAACACGGGTCGATTATGTCGACGGACATATCGCGATCACGCTGCCCGACGGGGCGGCAATAACGGTCGATGTGGCGATTGACGAATTGTTCGGGCCGGGCGGACAACTCGTGCGGGGACAGTCGCCGGGTAGTTACGTCGCGCTGGTCGATCCGACCACCGAGCACCGCAATGGCGAGCTGGCAGTCCTTACCGGAATCTATGCGGCCCTCGCCGACCGCGTTGGCACCGACGACGACGCCGTACCACCTGGGGTCACGGCGGCGCTGGCGCTGCGGCAGAAACACCTGAGGGAAACCCGCGGCCGCATCCGGGCTGCGCTGCGCTCGGATCTGCGCGCGTACGTACAGGAACATGACCTGCCCGATCACGCCCGGCGACGGGCCCGTCCTTCGGTGAACGAACGGGAACAGGCGGTACGAGACCGCATTGCTGCCGGTGCGCCCGCGCCGTCGCGGGTCCTGAGCAAATGGCGATACCGCATTCACCGGCTCACCGAAATGGGAACTCTCGGTCTGCTGAATACGGGAATCGGACTGTGGTTCGGCCAGCCGCTGCAGGCCGCCGCGACCGCGATTGGTTTCGCCATATTTCAGGGGATCGCCATGGCTCGGCAGAGCCACAGAGGGGACTCGGCGATCGAGAAAGCCGACAACGACAAAATCGCCGATGCGGCAGCCGAGCGGCGGGCCGAACAACAGCGGCGGACGGCCGCGGCCGACGAACTCATCGGCGCCGCGACCGGGTCGATCCTGGAATCGCTGTCCGGGCCCGCCCCGGAATCTCGACGAGCGGGCCGGACCGACACCGCACTGTGGGCGAGCCGGGCCGCCGATCCGTCCTCGGGCAAAACCTCGTTCAAGTTCCAAATGAAGGCCGGCCTGTCGTACGCGGGCTGGCTGGCCGGACAGGACGTGGTCAATTTCGGCATCGCGACCGACCAGATTGGACTGATGATCGGCGGGCTCGTCACCACATTCGCCGGATACATCGCCAATTCGGCCGCCGAGCAGATGCGCGGCCAATACATGATCGCGAACTGGAATCAGCAGCGATCCTTTGATGCGACCCGGCAGAACCACAAGCAACGGTTGGCCGACGACGCGCTCGCCCGGCGGCTGCACCGGGGGATCGCGGCGCTGGCCGAGCAGGCCGGTATTCCGTTGACTGAGGCGCCGCCCGGGCGTCGGCCGATCGACGTCTGGGCCAGCGCGCCGGTGCTGGCGCACCGCCCGTACCGGAGCTTGACGATCTGGCAGAACCTGAAGCAGCGGGCTGTCAGCACATTCCTGCCGTACGCGGCGGGCGGCCTGTCGGTCGCAATGTACGACCCGGCCGCAGCCGCGGTCCAGATGGCGGCCGGACTGGTGGGTGGGTTGTTTGGCGCTACTGTGGGAACGTTCTTCGATCATATGGCTGAGCCAAAAACCGATCGGGCGATCAACCAGCAAATCGATGCGGCGTTCGCCAGTAGCCGCCGGATCCTGGACCAGGCAACGAACGATCTCTACCGGCAGCTGTGGCAACAGCTCGGCGGCAGCTCGGAACCGTGGATTCCCGGGGAATCGCTGGGTGCCGACTATGTCGCGAGCGAGGAACTCGCGCCGGTAATGCCGTCGCTGTGGAAAATCGGGCTGCTGATCGGCCTCGCGCCGGGCATCGCCCAGTCCCTGCTGGTGTTCTCGCTCGGTCTGCTGGCCCCGGTGCAACCGGCGCACCCCGACACACCAGGCGGCGCCTCCGATGCCGCCGGGGCCGATCGTTCCGCCGCCGGCGGTTCGCCGGGCACGCCGTGGATCCCGGGCAGCGGGCACACGGCCGGATTGAACAACCACGCCGCGGCGCTCAACGACGCGTACGCCGCTGCGTTGACGGCCGCTCAGAATGCCGCCGGCACGCCCGATGCGGCCCAAGCCGCGGCTGCGGCGCACACCGCCGGACTGCTGGCGGCGGCGGCAAATCAATCGGTGGCCGATTGGGCGACCCGGCAGACCTTGATCGACGGCGCAATGAACGCGTTCGCCAACAACATGATCGGACCACCGGCCGCATTCCGCTTCAACCAGCTCAACGCCCGGGCCCTGATCGATCAGACCGTCCACCGCACAATCGAGGCCGTGCAAAGCCATGACGATTCGCTGCTGGCCGCGCTCGCCGCGACCATGGCCCGAATTCGCGCCATCACAGACGATGGCCGGTGAGCGGTTGTGCATTGGCTGGGACACCGGTCTGGCTGATAGCGTGCCGGCGACCGTGACAGCACGCGAGGAGGTGAGACCCATGAACGCCGTACGCACGTGGGTGCTCCCGCTCGTCGTCATGGTCGGGCGATTGACGTAAGTGTCGCCGGGAGCACCGCAATCTTTGGCTCTCCCGAAAGGCACGAACTTCATGGATTCTTTGCATTTCACAGCTCAGACATCGTCGAACGGCGTCCTCGAAGGCGACTTCACCGTGGGCGGTATTCCCGGCGTGCTCTGGTCGTCCGAATCCGCTCCCCCTCAGGCGCCGCTGGTGCTGATGGGGCACGGTGGCGGCCTGCACAAGAAAACGCCGGCACAGTTGGCTCGCGCCCGCGACACCGTAACCACGTGGGGTTTCAGCGTGGCCGCCATCGACGCGCCCGGACATGGCGACCGCCCGCGCTCGGCGGAGGACGAGCAGGCCCGCACCGACATGCGGCAGGCTGTCGCGGCAGGCGACAAAAAGCGTTTCGAGTCGGTGAGCGTCCATTACGGCATTTCGCTGGCCGAGCGGGCCGTACCGGAATGGCAGGCAACACTGGATGCGCTGCAGACATTGCCCGAGATCGGCGCCGAAGCGCCGATCGGTTACGGCGGCGGCATATCGCTGGGCACCGCGATCGGGGTGCCGTTGACGGCGATCGAACCCCGCATCACCGCCGCGATCTTTGGTGGTGGGTTTTTCGTTTACGGGGAGCAGCTCGAGGCCGCCCGACGGATCACCGTCCCGGTTCAGTTTCTGCTCCCGTGGGATGACGAATACGTCGACCGCCGATCCGGGCTCGCGTTGTTCGACGCCTTTGCGTCTAAGGAAAAGACGTTGCACGCCAACCCAGGCGATCATCGCACTATTCGCTGGGTCGGGGTCGACAATGAATTCCTGGCCCGGCATCTCGGCGCGGCCTGAACCCGTAAACCGCGTTTGCGGTTAGCGGGTTTTAGCGGGTGCAGCAGCCCGTCGGTGCGTACGCCTTGGTTCATGATCGTGAGTGGATTTGGTCCCGGAATCGGTACCAAATCTACTCACGATCGTGGTCGTGCCTCAGCTGCTGGCTAGTTCTGGGAGTTTGTGGCGCGCAACTCGCCCAGTTTCGTGATCGTGATGGATTTCGTTACGCAATCATTGACGTAATCCATCACGATCATGGTCCGATGCTTCGGCCCGGGAAGTCGCCGGGCTAACCGGCTAGTATCGGCGCCCGACACTATTTAGATTCGCTCGCGTTCGTCGAAAGCCAGTAATAGCGGGATCCGCGGATTAAATGGTGATGTCGGCCCATCGTGCGAAGCTGGCGAGGCTGCCGGTTGCGCGCCGGTCGTGTTCAGCCAATGCGAGGACCGTTTCCCGGACGGCTGGATGTTGCCGGGTGCTGCGTGGCGCGCTCTGACGGGCGGCGTTGAGATTGTTCAAGGCTAGATCACGCGCGCCCTCGAGCATCCAGGCGCGGGCTTGGTCGATGTGGTGGTGGGCAACGCGTTCAGGACGGTCGGGGTCGGCGATGGTGACCCGGTCGCCGCGGCGAACGGACTCAGCGGAGTTGTAGTTTTCTACCGGTGCGGCACACCAGTGCACATCGATGTTGGTGCGGGAGGCGTCGATATTGAAATACGGCCGGGCCGGTGGGTCATAGCGGTTGGACAATTCCCGGGCGTCCGCTATGTATTCATCGGCGGTCGGTGAGTTGCCGGCTCGGGCGTTGAGCACACCCGCACGTAAATCCAACTGAATTGTCATGGCCCGTCCGGCGGGTGTGTTGTCGACGAATTGCCTGGCCCGGTCGAGGATGCGTTGGCCCGCTGCGTAGTCGCCCCGGCTGACGTGATGCGCGGCCCGGTGATATCCCGAGACAGCGATCCGCAGCGGGTCTCCGGTCAGAGGCGCGAGCTGTATGTGCCGGTCGGAGGCGACCGCCGCGAGATCGGACTGCCGGTATTTGCCCGCGACCGAAGCGGCGATGCGGTACGCGTCATGGAGCGCGCAGCGGGCTTCCTCCACCGCACGGCCGGTGCCGTCGGCGAGCAGATAGAGCTGGTGCAGCAGCTCCGGCAGATCCCGGGCCGCCAGCTCATATCGCTGGTGGTCCAGGTCCAGGCCGGCGGCATCGAGCCTGGCCGTGATGGTCGGCAGGTTCATTGGCTCAGACTCGGGTTGTGGGTCGTCGTACGAATCCAGCGCGATCCGCAGTGCGCTCATCAAGTCTCGGTCGGCGGCCGGCTCGTCGAGCAATCCCTGCTCGCTGGACCCGTACAGGTACGGCACGCTGATCCCGAGCGCACGGGCGGCACCGGCGACGAAGGCCGCCGACGGAGGCACCGACCCCTGCTCGACCTTTTTCACCAGCGACGTTGAGAAATGTGCCCGGGCGGCCAGGTGGTCCTGAGTCATTCCGCGCAACTTGCGCAGATACCGCAGCCGCAGGCCTACGCCGTGAAGATCCGCGATCTGCACCGGTCCTCCTCCGGCCGACAATTGTCCCTTCGTTGTCCCTCCATCCTCGCACGGCGCACCAACGTAAGGACCATCCGCAAGGGACTGGCTACGGAGGGTGTAACTGATGATGGCGCGTCGAGGATTGGACAAATCGTTGCGAGCGCACCAATGATGCCGTGGCGAGGGAGACCCCCGGTCTCGACTCAGGCGTGCCGCCGGTGCGACCAGCCCGCCGCAGTTGAAGTGACGCATCCGCAGTTCGGCGTGCGCGTCTACTGCCTTGACCACTTTCATCGACTCGGCGACGTCCCACCTGGCGCCGCCGTGCGCTGGGCATGACCGCGAAGCAAATGTCAAATATCCGCTCTCTGGAGTGTCCGATATGCCATGGGCAGCTATCAACGATGGACCTTCCGCTGACATGCAATCGCATGAGTAGCCGACCCGGCATGCGATGCGATATCTCTACATCGGATAGAGGTCCAATTCGCACCTACAACTTGACCGCAGCGATCACGGAATGCGTCGGCGTGCTGAAGTGGTTGTCGCACCGCAGATTCCGGAGACTAACTCGATCATTTCAGCGGCGATAAAAATCGCATGTGGTCACCGAAGTCCGGGGAGCGCTGGACGAATATCGCTACGGAAATTGCCGCGCCTGGTCGCCGGCATTCCGCGGTGTCGATCGGGCACGCATCGCCAATCCATCGCAGTCTCCCGGCGCACAGCGGTTGCGGACGCGGCAAAGGCGGAGAATGCCTGGCGGAAGCAATTCGGCCGATTCCGGCCCTGAATTTACCGGAACCATTGCTCGAGTTCCGGAAGACGCCAGGCATTCACGCGACCGGTCCCGATGCCAATGGGGCGGATCGCGGACAGCAGTGTCGAATTTGCCCCACAGACCCCGTACTACGCGTATCGTCTCGACGTGGGCAATGTCGGCATTGACCAGGCGCAGCGATATTGGCGAGCCCGCATCTCGACTCAGACCGGCAAGATCCTCGGTGCTGGCACGATGCTCGACAACGAGCACGTTCTGACCTGCGCCCACGTTCTGGCCGGTCGGGCGCAGGAGCCGCCCACGCAAGCGTTTGTCGTGGAGCTGGTGATGGTGCCGGGCTGCCCGGGCGCCGAAGCCCGGGTGGCCGAGGGCCTCTGGGTTCCGGTGACCGACGACGAGCGCGGCGATATCGCCGTGCTGGCGCTGCAGAAGCCGTTGGCCGACGCGATCGGCGCGCCATTGGAGCGATTGCCGGTGCTGCTCCAACAAGAGGTACGCGTCTTTGGCTATCCCGAGGACACGGGCACCGGCCTGTGGGCCCATGCCGTGGTGGTCGGCGATGGCGGGCAGGGCGGCGAATTGGTGCAGCTCCGACGCAACCAGGGAGTCGCGATCAGCCCCGGGTTCAGCGGCGCGGGAGTCATCGACTTCGAGAACGGCAACATCATCGGAATGGTGCTCGGCCGCCGGCCCGGCGAGCAGGACTCGCTGACGTCCTGGATGATGCCGGTCGACGCCATGATCGGCTATCTGCCGCAGCTGCGGGACTGGGTACCGGGGGACCCGTCGGTTGACGAGAGCTTCGTGCAGCAGGCCGATTCCAGTCCGCGCAGCCTGCCGTTCGCGCGGGAGTTCGCGGCCTGGCTCGCCGGTCGTGGGACGAGCGAGGTGCGGCTGGTGATCACCGGCGAATCCAGCTCGGACAAGGCTGCTGGGCTGCGGCTCGCGGTCGCCCTCGCCGATCGGGAACGGCCCCGGCAGAACGACCGGATATTCGCGGCGATCCCGCATGACGCGGTGCCCCGACAGGGCAGCATCGACCTGGCCGTGGACGCCTCGGGAAAAACCGCCGAAGAAGTGAAACGGCGGATCACCGAGCGGCTGGGCAACCTGGGACGACACGGGCGGTCCGACGACGAGGGCCGGCACGCAATTGCCGACGGTGTACGGGCTTTGGCCGGCCGGCCGCGGGCGTTGTGGCAACGCGCCCGGACGCTCGTGGTGGACGCCATCGACGATTCGGCCGAACCTGATTCGCTGGTCGCCGACGTATTGCAGCCGCTGGCCCGTCGGGCGGCCGACCTCGGCATCCGGCTCGTACTCGGATTTCGCCGCGAGGACTCACCCGGCGTGAGCAGCCTGCGTTCGGTACTCGACAGCGAGGTGCGCGCCCGGCTGAGCCGCCTCGATGAGCAGGTGCGGGAATTGACCGTATTGGAAGCCAGTAATGCCGAACACCGCGCCGAAACGGACCGCCGGCTCACCGACGTACCGCCGGCGCCGCAATCGGCCGACCTGCTGGCCGAGGCGGTGGCGCATCTGGTCGGACAGCACGCCGCGGGTGAGTTGGACTGGGTCTCGGCCAAGCTCGGCGACTGCGAAGACGCGGTGGCGCAGGCGGTACAGGACGCGGAGGCGCTGAGCGATCAGCTGGACCGGATGCTGGCCGAACGGGATGAGGTGCGCGCGCTGTTGGAGCTGCATTGGCAGCGGGCCACCGATCTGGGTGTGGCCGGCGATCCGGCGTTGATCGAGGCCTACCGGGCGGCGCGGACGCAGCTGTGGAAAGGGCGGTGCAACCTGACCGAGGCAGCGGCGACCGTTGACCGGTTCGGAGCGCAGGTCCGGGCGCGACTCGGAGGCGGGTTGCATGACTGACAGCGCGCCCTATCCAACCGTTCACGGCACCGCGCCGGACGTCGAGTTGAGTCTGCTACCGCGGCTGCGCCCGGCCGACCGCAAGATCGCCAACCCGTACGTACCCGAATCGCGTCGGGTCTGTGGAAATTGCGGCGGTCCGGTCGGGCGGTCGTTGGACGGCCAGCCCGGGCGGGCCGACGGTTTCTGTCCCAGTTGCGGCAAGCCGTTCTCGTACTCGATCAAACTGCGGCGCGGCGACCTGGTCGCCCGGCAGTACGAGGTCAGTTACTGTCTGGCGCGCGGCGGGTTGGGCTGGGTTTACAAGGCGCAGGATCGCAATCTCGGTGACCGGGAGGTGGCGCTCAAAGGCCTGGTAAACAGCAAGGACGAACAGGCGGCCGAGGTGGCGGTGAGCGAGAACCAATTCCTCATCGCCATTGAGCACAGCAATATCGTCCGTATCTTCAATGTCGTCACGCATCCGGACCGCGAGACCGGCGAGTTGACCAGCTATACCGTCATGGATTACGTCCACGGCTGGCCGTTGAGCGCGCTGCTCAAAGAGGACAGCCCGGTGCGTGGACGGGGCCTGTTGGTCGAGAACGTCATCGCCTACGGACTGGAGATTCTCAAAGCGCTCATTTACCTGCACGACGAACGCCTGATTTATTGCGATATGAAACCGGCCAACGTTATCCACGGCAATCGCGGGGTCAAGGTGATCGACCTGGGCGGGGTCCGCCGGATCGGGGCCTTGACCGGCACCATCATCGGCACCGTGCCGTACCAGGTGTCGAAAGCCGAACGGGACAAGCACGGGCTCACCGTACGATCGGATGTTTACGCGCTGGGCGTCACGTTGAACCAGCTGTTCGAGAAGGTCGTGGACAGCACCGATGGCGAGGTGGCGTTCGCTGTCGAGTCGTTCCGCCGGGTCCTGGAGAGGTCCACAGAGGACTTTGACAACCGATTCGCGAATGCCCGGGAAATGCAGGGCCAGCTCCAGGGCGTACTCGACGAACTACTGTCCCTTAAGGACGGACAGAGTCGACCCCCGCGATCGGGCGTATTCGCCGAGAGCCCGATGTTGGCCGACTCCGGTCTGGGCCAGTGTCCGCCGTTGGAGCAGTGGATCGGTCGGCGTCAGGGGAGGTACGCCTCCACCCGACTGACCGACGGCCGGCCCGGGCCGTACGAGATGGTGCTGGGTTTGCCGACACCGCAGGAGGATCCGCACGATCCGGCCACGGCGGCCCTGACCAGCGTGCACGCGCCGGATGCAGTGCGGCTGCTGCGTCGGCTCGAATCATTTCCGGCCTCGGTTGAGGTCGAATTCCGCCGCTGCCGCGCCTATCTCGAACTGCGTCGGCTCAAACCGGCCGGCGAACGGGTCGACGCCGCGGTGAAATTGCTGGCCGAGTTGGCCGACTACGACTGGCGGATCAGCTGGTACCGCGGCCTGGTCGCGTTGGCGGCCGGCAAAAATGCCGTCGCCCAGTCGCATTTCCAACGGGTGTACGAGGAAATTCCCGGCGAGGTGGCCCCGAAACTGGCGTTGGCGTTGTGTGCCGAACAGTTGGGTGCGCTGGCCCGGGCCAAACAGCTTTACGACGCCGTGTGGAAACGCGACCGAATGCAGGCGAGCGCGGCGTTCGGGCTGGTCCGGATCACGCTGGCCAAAGGAAATCGCAACCAAGCGGTCGACATCCTGGACGAGATTCCCGATGTGTCACGGCATTTCGATGCCGCCACAATCGGTGCGATCCGGATCCGGGCCGGCCGGCTCTCCGACGATGACACCGGACTCCCTACGGCGCTCGACCTGTCCAACGCCGTGGCGCGGCTCAATGCGTCCTATGTGGAGGGTGAGGACGAGCACGAGGAGTCGTGGGAACGGCTGATCACCGCGGTGCGCGAATCCGCGTTGGACTGGCTGGTGGCGCCGTGGAAACGGAACGGCCCGGTGGAAGGTGGTGCGGTGCTGGGCGAGGAACCCACTGAGAACGAATTGCGCCGGCTGCTGGAGAATTCCTATCGGCTGCTTGGCCGGCAGGCCCGCAGCGAGGCGGATTTCGGCTCGTTCATCGACCTGGCGAATTCGGTACGCCCACGGACCCGGGTCTGATGGGCATGAGCTCTATCGAATTGGCTGTGCACGGTACCGGCGCGCTGTCCGCGGACGAGCGCGCGGTGCACGCCATTCTCACCGTGACAGCGGCATCGAGCCGACTGGCGCCCGCAACCCCGGCGGCGGCCGAAGTATTGCTCTTGGATTGCTCAAGCACGATGCTTTTCCCGCGTAGCAAGGCGATTCTGGCCCGGGAGGCGGCGATCGCGGCGGTCGAGTCGCTGAGTGACGGCGTTGTGTTCGCCGTGGTGGGCGGCACCAGCGAGGCCACGATGATCTATCCGGAGCTGCCGGAGTTGGCCGTCGCCAGCGGCGCGACCCGGGACGCCGCGATCGAGCGGATCGATCAGATGCAGATGCGCGGCGGCACCGCCATCGGAGCCTGGCTGGCGCTGGCCCGCGACCTGTTCGCGACCCGGCCGGAAATGGTCGGCCACGCGTTGCTGCTGACCGACGGCCGGGACGAGACCGAGGCGCTGGCGCAGTTGGAACAGGTGCTGACCAGTTGTGAGGGGCGGTTCGGCTGCGATGCCCTCGGAATTGGTGAGGATTACGAGCCGACGCAGCTGAGGTGGATTGTCCGCGTGCTGCGGGGTCGGGCCGATGCGGTCGTAGACGAATCCGGGCTGGCCGAGCATTTCCGCGCCATCGTCGGCACCGCCACCGCCGAACCGTATCCCGAGCAGACCATGCGGATCGGCACCATGCCGCACACCCGGCTGCGGTTCGTCCGCCAGGTCGAGCCCGACCACTACGATCTCACCGACCGATGCCGGCCGGCCGAGTCGGGGCAGGTCGACCTCGGCACCGGGCCCTTGGCCGCGCCGATGACCCGGGAATACCACGTATGCATCGACGTCGCGCCCGACACGCAGATCGTCTTCGACCAGGACGAGCAGGTCGGCTGGGTCGAATTGGTCGGTGCGGACGCTGCGCGGCAACCAATCATGGCGCGTTGGGACCGCGCATTGCCGCCGCAGACGGTGCTTCCGCCGGCGCAGGTGCGGCGCTCGGACCAGCGGGCCGAGTTGATCGACGCGATGCGCCGCGGCCGTATCGCATACGAGGCGCAGGACGCGGCGAGCGCGGAAAGGGACTGGGGCAAGGCGGTGGCACTGGCCCATGCGTTGGAGGATTCGGTCATGTTGGCCAGGCTCGGCGAGCTGGTCGAGATTCAGGACGCGGCCGCCGGCACGGTACGGCTGCGCGATGATCTGGGTCGAAGCGCGGTGTTGGCCGCGTTGGTCGGCTCAGCGATCACGCACCGTGCGGTGCCGCCGCGACCGGTGCTGGGCGGTGACCCGGTGACGTGCCCCGCGTGCAGTTGGAAATCCCCGGGCGGGTCGCGATTCTGCGAGGCCTGCAGGGCGGAGCTGTGACCGTGCCGGAACCGTCCGGTACCAGGCAGAATCTGCTGCTGCTACGGCGGTGGCTGCTGATCTGCAGCGCGCTGGCACTGATCATCTCGTTCGCGGGATTGCACGCGATCTCCACGACCGCGAACACCGTTCGCACCCGTACCGCCGCGGCGTTGATCGAGGCGGCGTCGGCCCGTCAGTCCCTTGTGGACGCTGATCAGGCCGCGATCGGCAACTACCGCAGCGGCACGGTCGCGGTGGCCGGCCCGGGCGAGCTGTACCAGCGGCAGGTCGGCGCGGCCGGGCAGAGCCTGGCCCGGGTCGCGGAGGTGAATCAGGCCGGCAACAGCGGCAGCCGGATTCTGCAGGTGGTCGAGGGTCTGGTCGCCGTCTACACCGGAGCGATCGGGCAGGCCGACGCGCATTACCGGCCGGGACCCCACGAGTTACTGGGCGCCGCCGAAGTCTGGAACGCCTCGCGGCTGCTGCATATGAAGGACGGTGCACTCGCGCAGCTCGATGCGCTGCGCCAGGTCGAGCGGTCCGCGCTACACCGACAGCTCTCGACCGTCTGGATGACCTGGGCCGTGCTGCCGCTGTGGGTGATCCCGTTCCTGGCACTGTTCGTCCTGCTGATATTCACCCAACGGTGTGTGTTCCGGCAATTCCAACGAATAATGAACATTCCGTTGATCATCGCCACCGCGCTGCTGGGTGTGCTGATTGTCGGCATGGCGTATTCGATGGCCTCGCAGCGCGAGGTGCACGACACCAGCAACCGGCTCGAGAGCTTGCTGACCGATTGGCATAACCAGACCGCGGCGATTGACTCGGCCGGGCAACGCGCGTTGGCCCGGCTGATGTTGCAGAGGTGCGAGCGTGGTGTGAACTGTGGACGGACGGTCGACGGTGTGCTGGCGACATTGCCCCAGAGCAAGCCATTGCCCACGGCGAAAAGTCAGCGGCACCTGCAGCAGGAGATCAGCGTAACGACCGAACGGCTCGCGGACGCCGACGTGGTCGCCGACCTCACCGTGCTCATTCCGGCCGGCGTGCTGTGCATCGCGGTGCTGGCGGCATTCGGTTTGCAGCCGCGGCTGGACGAATACCGCTATCGGAGCCGGCAATGAGGTGGGCCACGACGTTCGCGCTCGTCGCCCTGCTGGTGTTGTTGGTTATGGCCGGCGGCGACGCCAATACCGCCAACCCGCCCGTTGGAACGGTGAGTGTGCTGGCGTCCTGGACCGGCGACGAACAACAGGCATTCGAGAAGGTGCTGCACGAATTCACCGCGCAGACCGGGATCGAAGTCGATTACCAGGGCACGCGGGCCGTTGATCAGGTGCTCGCTGCCGATGTGCAAGAGGGCTCGGCGCCCGATGTGGCCGTACTGCCCAACGCCGGCGACCTGGCCGCGTACATGAACAGCGGCGAACTGCATTCGCTCGATGGCGCGCTCGGCCGGGAGATCGACGACTACAGCCCGCGGTGGCGGACGCTGCTGCGGCTGGGCGGACACCACACGTACGCGGTGGCGGTGAAAGCCGATCTGAAAAGCATTGTCTGGTACGACCCGCGCGAGATGGCCGACCCGAAGCCGCGCAGCTGGAAGGATTTGACCGCGCTCAGCCGCCGGATCGCCGAGGGCGGCGAGGCTCCGTGGTGTGAGGGTGTCGGCGCGCCGCCGACCTCCGGATTCCCCGGCACGGACTGGATCGAGGACATTCTGCTGCACAAGTACGGCCGGAATGTCTACCAGCAGTGGGCGTCCGGGAAGCTGAGCTGGAACTCCTCGGAAGTCCGTACGGCCTGGCAAACGTGGGGCTCGATCGTGACCGATGACAATTTGGTCCGGGGCGGCCGTACCGCCGCGCTGCTGACCGACTATTCCGACGCCGGCCGGGCGATGTTCACCACCCCACAGGGGTGCGCGATGCAGCACGAGGGCTCGTTCATCGCCAGCACGTACCAAAGCGATCGTCGTACGGATCGGACCCATCCGCGCCCTGGCCAGGATTTCGACTATTTCCCATTTCCGGCTATGAGCGCGGGGCCGGAGCCATCCGAGGTGTCGGCCGACCTCGCCGGCATGTTCCACAACACGCCGCAAGCCCAGGCGCTGATGCGTTTTCTGGCCAGCTCGCGCGGGCAACGCATTTGGCCCGGAATTCGGGGCGACGCGACATTTTCGGTGAGCCAGAAGGTCGACCGCTCGGTCTATCCTGACTCGGTGAGCCGGCGCATCGCGGCCACCCTCACCTCGGACGGTCCACTGTGTCTGGACGCATCGGACTTCATGCCGGCGTCGATGAGCGATGCGTTCACCCAGGCGGTCATGCAATATCTGGCCGATCCAAACCAACTTCGTTCTCTGTTGCAGCAGTTGGAAAACGTACGGGAGGGGATCGATAAGGCCGACTGGTTGAAGCAGACTGCGTGTGGTCGTTGACGAACGAAGGGGAGTTATGGCGAGCGAGTTGGCCCGGTTTTCCTTGGAGCAGGGCGGTTCGGTGGTGGTCGAGGTCGACCCGCCACGGGTAACGGGAATGGAGCGGACCGGCCTGGCCGCCGATGCGGTGCATGAGACGACCGCCAGGTTGGAGCGGGCGCTGGGCGATATCCGGCGGGCCGCGAGTGCGACGCTGGCGCAGTTCCAGTCGATGGTGCAGCGGCCCAGCGAGGTGCAGCTCAGTTTCGGGGTCAAGATCGATGCGGAGGTCGGCGCTTTTATCGCGAAGACCGGCGGCGAGGCGAATTTGCAGGTCACCGTGACCTGGAAATCAGATCAGAAATCAGACCAGAAACCGGATCAGAAATCGGATCAGAAACCGGGGTCGTGAAATCAGACGAGTTCGAAGACCAACGGCTTGCTCAGCGTGGATCGCACCGGCGAGCACGCGATGCGCTCCACGATCGCGAGGCGGTGAGACTCAAGCTCCGGGGCGAGCAGGAGCTCGTATTGGAATCGCGTCATCGACTCCGCACGCTCTAGGCGGACCCGCACACCTACCTCGGCGTCGGTGATGCCCAGATCGGCCAGCGCCATCCGCGCCGAGATTGTCATGCACGTGGCCAGAGAAGCCTCCAGCAGTTCGTGCGGTCGCATCCCCGCCGAACCGCCGACGCCGGCTTTGAGCGTATCGGCGATGCTCTCGTTGCCGCCCGCCTGAAACCTGACCTGCCAGGGAGCCGAGAGCGCCACAGCCTCGACCATTGCCTTACCTCCGCCTCTTCCGGAACAGGACGCACCAGGATCGTAATGTCCTGGCCCACGTGATGGGAAGTGGTGTTCACATAGTGGGAAGCACTGCAATGGGCGGGGCATACGTTGCCACTGCCGCGGCACTAGAAATGCAGGCGGGCAAGCGTCTCGGATATCGGGCCAAGGGTGATCAGGCCCGATCCGGCGCCGCCGAGTTCGCCCGCTGCGCATTCCAGCGCGGTTCGGGCCCGTCGCGCGAGTTGCCGATCGGACCGCGCGATGGCCGTTTCGGCGATCAGGCACCACATGAGTTCCTGCAGATGATCGGCCGGCGGGTCAGGCACAGCGTCCGTATCGACCAGAATCCAGGTTTCGTACGGACCCCAGTCCAGCGCCGGATCGGCCGGGGCGGGACGGCCGTGCCGGAGCCGGATCGTGAGCAACGCGAGCGACAGTAACCCGCCGCTGAGGCCCGGCATGCCGGCATCATTCAGCGCTGGATAAGCCTGCCGATAGGCCCGCGCCGATTCGGACGCGCTGGCCGTTCCGATGTCGCGCATGATCCGGTACCAGCGGGTCAGCACCGGTACGACCGGCGCTTCGTAGCTCTCCGAGATCCCCTCGGCCGCGGTCGCGTGCTGGTCAGCCGCGGCGAAATCACCAATGGCGGCGCGGGCCTGCAGCCGTACGAGGTGTCCGAGGATTTCGAACGTTGGCAGGTCGTGCGCGCTGGAAATGGTGATGATTTCCGCGCCGATCCGGTCGCGTTCGGCCGCTGCGCCGGGTTTTTGGAAGCTCTGCATGAAGCGGGCATTCAACGCCAGGACGCGCAACGTCGGATCGCCCAGCTCGCCGGCTATCCGGTCGGCCTCATCAGCGGCGTCGGCGGCCCACGCGTCGCGGCTGCCCCGGTGTTCGATGCCGATGGTCGCGAGCAACCTGGCGCGGGTGCTGCGCGGTGCGTCCGGACCGAGCCGGTACAACGTGCGGCCGGTGGCATCGACGAGCCGTCGCGCGTCGTCGGGGTTGTCCGGCCGGCTCCACAACGCCGGTACGTCGTAGGCCGCGATGGTACGGGCGGTGAGCGTTGCGTCGCCGGTCCGTTCGGCGGCCAGGACGGCCGCGACCCGTTCCCGCTGCGCTGTTTGCAGGTTGGCACCTCCGGCGATGGCCAGCGTCCGCGCGGTCTCGACGGCGCTGCGCAGCTTCGTACGGCTGCCGGTCCGCGCGTACGGACTGGGTTGCTCCTGCCGCAGGATGTCCCGTTCCAGCGCGGCCAGGTGTTCGCCGGGGTCCAGTCCGAGTTCGTCCGCGAGTCGGTGCCGGGCCCGCCGGATGACGTCCAACGCCTCCTGCTGCCGGCCATCCCGATAGAGCGCCAGTCCGAGTAGCGCTACCGCGCGTTCCCGCCACGGATGGGTCGACACGACGGTGTCCAGGTCCGCGATCGCGGACGCCGGCCGGCCGAGTTCGATCAGCGCGTCGGCTCGCAGCTCGACCGACTGCAGGCGCAGCTCGGTCAGACGCCGCCGCTCGGCCAGCACCCACTGCCGGTCGGGTAGGTCCGCGTACGGTTCGCCCGGCCAGTCGGCTTCCAGCAGGTCGAGCACCTGCTCGGGCTGCGCCGAGCGGGCCCGATCGACCCGATCCTGGAGCCGGGCGGCGTCGACGAATTGCCGTGACAGCGCCAGCGCGTACCCGGTGCCGTGGGTGACCACGACATGCGGGGCAGTACGCGGTCGGCGTTCGGGTTCGAGGGCCCGTCGCAGCGCCGCGATGAAGGTACGGACCGCGCCGACCGCGTTGTCGGGGGCTCGCTCCGGCCACAGATCGGCGATCAAGGTCGCCATCGGCACCGTCCGGCCCCGCGCCGCGACCAGCCGGCCCAGCACTTCGCGGTGCCGTAGGCCGCCGAGATCGACCTCGGCTCCATCGCGGCGTACCCGGACCGGGCCGAGCACCTCGACGTCGAGCTTCACCCCGTCATTGTCGACTGATCCAGTACTGATTCAGCTCGGGCACCCTCGCGTATGGCCAGCCCATCACCACAGAAGGAACAGCCTTGGCTCTGTCTATTGCCGGATTCGAGTACCGCGACGTGACCGTGGTGCCGGATATCACCCTGCGCGTCGCGATTGGTGGCGCCGGATCGCCGGTCGTCCTGCTGCACGGATTTCCGCAGACGCATCTGATGTGGCGTCACGTCGCGCCGCTGTTGGCGCGGCACCACACCGTGGTGTGTCCCGACCTGCGCGGCTACGGCGCGAGTTCGAAGCCGCCCGCGTCCTTGAATACGTACTCGAAGCGCACGATGGCCGGCGATGTCACCGGTCTGGCCGACGCCCTCGGGCTGGGCGAGATCACGTTGGTCGGCCACGACCGGGGCGCCTTGGTCGCGTTCCGGGCCGGGCTGGATCATCCGGACCGGATCGGTCGCCTCATGCTGCTGGACGTCGTGCCCACAGTGGACACCTGGTCTGTCCTCAGTGGAGTGTCGGCGGCCGTCGCGTTCCACCTGTTCCTGATGGCCCAACCGGTCGGGTTACCGGAGACGTTAATCGGCAATAGCGCCGACGAATTCTTCGGTTGGTTTCTTGATGCCTGGGCCAGGAATCCGGCCGCGATCCCGGACGATCTGCGGGCCGAATACCTGGCCGCCAGCCGCGGTGCGGTCGCGTCGATTGTCGCGGACTACCGCGCCACCGCCACGATCGACCTTGAGCACGACCAGGCCTCGCTCGACGCGGGACAGCAGTTGCGCATGCCGGTTGCCGTCGTCCAACAGGACTGGGGTGCTGCCCTGGGCTACGACGCGGCCGGCGTATGGCGACGGTGGGCGCCCGACCTGGAGCATCACACCACGCAGGCCGGCCATTTCATGGCCGAGGAAGCGCCGGACGATATCGCCACGCTGATCGGCTCCCTGATCAGCCGAGGGTCGTGATCTCGGCGAGCGCGGTACGGTGGCCGGCTGGCAGGGTGCTCCGATTTCACGGTGGCGGCGAACTCGACGGTCTTGTCGGGATCTCGGCGTTGGAGTAGTACGCCTGCCACGATGGGAATTCGGTCGCGACCCAATGCCCGAGCGCGATGTGCAGCCTGGTGTAGTAGCCACGGTCGTAGGCCTCGGGCGTCACCCACCAACTCACGTCGACGTCATACCGCACCAGTTCGTCGGTGAGTGGCCGGCGCCGGCCGAGCGGATAGAGATAGGCGCAGCCGAGGTACCGACCGGAATTGTCATAAACGGCGTAGGTGAACGAATCGCCTTCGCGGAATTCGCATTCGTGCCACACCAGATCGACGTAATCGAACTCCTCGGTGACCGGTTCGGTCGGCCAGCGTCCGCCGCGGGTCCGCCGGATCAGCTCGAGGCTGGCGTTGATGCCCTGCACGTCGTCGTGCAACTGCTCGCGGGTGAGCGCGATCGCGCGAATGTCCTCATAGGTCAGTTCGCGCGGCGCCGTCCAGCCGCTGGGCCGGGGGAGACGTTTGATCAGGCCGTCGTAGTCCATTGTGTGCTCCCTCCGGTCAGCGGTACGTGAGAATGACGATGCCGGAGTCCAGTGTGGTCTGGTCGGCCAGTTCGAACCGGCGCGAGGATCCGGTGCGGTAGAGCAGGTCTCCGTCGTTGCCGGTGCCGACGAAGAACGGATGTAGCCATAGCCGCAGCTCATCGAGCAGCCCTTCGGCCATCAGTTCGTGGGCCAGCCGGCCGAAGCCGTACTGCACGATGTCCTTCCCTGGCTGCTGTTTCAGCTCACGGATCGTGTCGATCGGATCCTTGTCGATGATGGTGGTGTTGTGCCATTGCGGATCGGTGAGGGTGGTCGACACGACGTACTTGTCGATCGCGTTGATGCGGTCGGTGTACGGATCGCCGGACCGGGTCGACCAGACCGGGGCGAAGCTGTCGTAGGTGTGCCGGCCCATCAGCACCCCGTCGCATGTGGCCAGCAACTCGGTCTGGAGCTGCGTACCGGTATCGCTGAAACTGCCCAGGGATGGCCAGTCCTGCGGATTCTGGATGACGCCATCGAGCGTGACATAGGTGGAATTGACGATCCTGCGCATCGTTGCTCCTCCGGGTCGGGCGCCGCCGTCGGGCGCCATTCACCAGTGCGTCGAACGACGCGAGCGCGGATCGACAAAGCTTCGTGTTTGTTTGCGGGCTTCCGCGGAATGCTGATCTGAGATCAAAGAATCGGTTTTCCGCCGGTGACCGCGATTCGTGCGCCGGAGACGTAGCTGGCCTCGTCGGAGGCGAGCATGACATACACCGGCGCGAGTTCGGCCGGCTGGCCGGCCCGGTCCAACGGCGTCTGCTGGCCGAAGCTCTCCACCTTTTCCGCCGGCATCGTCGAGGGAATCAGCGGCGTCCAAATGGGCCCGGGGGCGACGCTGTTGGCCCGGATCCCGCGCTCGGCCAGCATCTGGGCGAGGCTGGCGATCATATTCGCGATCGCCGCCTTCGTTGCCGCGTACGGCATGAGCGTGGGGTTGGGCGCGTCGGAGTTGACCGACGAGCTGCCGATGATGGACGCCCCGGCCGGCATGATCGGCACGGCTGCCTTGCACATGTGGAACATCGCGGAAAGGTTGACCGCGAGCGTGCGATCCCATTCCTCATCCGGTATTTCTTCGATGTTTTCGTACGTCATTTGCTGAGCGGCGTTAAGCACGAGAACGTCGATCCGCCCGAATTCCCGCTGCGCGGTGCCGATGATCTCCCGGCAATGCGCCGGTTCGGCGATATCGCCGGACACCAGAACGGCTTTCCTTCCCGCTTTCTCGATCCATTTCTTGGTCTCGGCCGCGTCCTGGTGTTCGTTCAGGTACGAGATCAGCACGTTCGCGCCCTCGCGGGCGTACGCGATAGCCACCGCCTTGCCGATACCACTGTCGCCACCGGTGATCACGGCTGCCTTTCCGGCCAGCCGGCCCGATCCGCGATAGCTCTGCTCGCCGTGATCGGGATACGGGTCGATCGATTGCTCGGTGCCGGGTCGCTGCTGCTGTTGTCTCGGCTGGTTCATCCGAGGCTCCTTGTCGATCTATCGCGTGCTATCGCTGGTCCTTACCCAGTACGGGGAACCGACACGCCAGCGATACGACGTTTAGTCGCGTCGGTGGCCGGGTAGTTGTTTGCCGGCTGCAAGCGGCTAGGACGGGGATGACATGTCTTCGACGTCTCAACGCACTAATGCGCTTGACCTTCTCGACCGCAACGTCCCGACTCGGTTTCTGTGGTCGCTGACCGTGTTGGCCACTTTAGGTGGTTTCCTGTTCGGCTACGACACGTCCAATATCGGTGCGGCCCTGAAGTTCGTCCCGTACTCATTGAACGATTTCACCTCCGGTTATCTGGTCGCCGGCGCATCGCTGGGCGCCGCCGCCGGAGCCTTGCTGGCCGGTCCGCTGACGGACCGGTTCGGCCGCAAGGTGCTGCTGGTCATCGACGCGTTGATTTACGCCATCGGAGCGATCCTGTGCGCGTTGACCTGGCACATCGCCGTGCTGATGGTCGCGCGGACCCTGATCGGGCTGGCGATCGGAGCCGACTCGGCGATCGCGACCGCGTACATCGCCGAATACGCGCCGGCGAAAAGGCGCGGCGCATTGAGCATGCTGCAGCAGTGGATGATCACGGTCGGCATTCTGTTCGCGTACGTCGTGGCACTGGTGATTCTGAAGGTCTGGCCGGAGGCGTCCGATGTGGACTGGCGCTGGTTCTTCGGTCTCGGCGCGATCCCGGCCATCGTGGGATTGATCTTCCGATTCGAAATGCCCGAGTCGCCGCGGTGGCTGATTCGTAAAGGGCGGTACGAGGACGCGCAACAGACTTTCGCCAGACTCGACGTCGACGTGAGTGTGGCGGACGTCGAATACACGGCGGGCCAACTCGAAGAGGCCGACCGACGGGCCGAGCGGTCCCGCCGACGCGGATGGACGCCTGGGGTCAGACGCGCGGTCACGGTCGTGTGCGTCTTCTTTGTGTTCCAGCAAATCACCGGTATCAACGTGCCGCTCTATTACGGCCCTTCGCTGCTGGGGCGGTATTTCGACAGCGGCAAGTCCCTGGTCGCGACGACAACCGCCGGGGTCGAAGTTACGGCGATCATGACGGCGGTCAACGTCGCCGCGACCTATTTCGCCTTCCGATACATCGACCGCATCGGACGGCGCCGGCTGGCCATGGGCGGATACGTGGGCATGGCGGTCTTCGGCATCGTCGCGGCGATCGGGATCGGCGCCATGACCGGACTGCCGCGGGCGGTCGTCGGCATGATCGGCCTAAGCCTGTTTATTGCCTCGTTCGCGGTGGGTGTCGGCGGAACCGGTTGGCTCATTCAGGGTGAGATGTTCCCGACCGCGGTGCGCGGGCAGGCTGCCTCGATCGCCGCGTTCTTCGACTGGATAGCCAATTACGCCTTGATCGAGGCGTTCCCGGCCTGGCAGCGGGGAATCGGGTTGAGCTGGGTATTGGTGTCCTTCGCCGGGCTGTGTGTGCTGGCAATTGGGTTCGTGTACCGCTACCTGCCCGAGACCAAGGGCTTGTCCGTGGAACAGATCACCGAGATCTTCGAGAAGGAGGCCGCCGAGTCGCCCGGCTTCCTGGGCGCACCACAAGCCTCCGGGCGTCGATGACCACTGTCCACTGAGGACGGATCCTATGGGTGGGCCGTGAACGCGGCTGCATAATCGCGCGCGAATTGCGCGATATCGATGGGCGGCGTTCCGGTGACCTGCTCGACAATCGACGTGACCTCGGCCGCCTCGCCGCGGGCGTAATGCGCGTAATCCTCAAGCAGGCCCTCGACCTGCCACGGCGGCAGGATTCCTTCGAGGCTGCTGGCGAACATCGGCGGCGGAACGTCGACGAAGGCGATGTCACGGGCCAGCGCGGCGCTCAACGCGGTCGCGATATCGGTGTGCGTCAGCGCGGCCGGGCCGGTCAGCGTGTAGGTCTGCCGTTCGTGTCCGGCCTCGGTGAGAGCTGCCGCCGCGACCGCCGCAATGTCGCGTACGTCGATAGCGCTCACCTTTGCCTCGCCGATCGGGGCGTAGAAGCGATTGTCGGCCGCGATGGATCCGGCGAAAGCCAGCAATCCCTGGAAATACAGGTTGGGCCGCAAAAAGGTGTAGTCGATGCCGAGGCTTTGGATGTGCCGCTCGACGACGCTGTGGTAGCGCAGAAACCGCACCGGCGAATCCTCGTTCGCGGCGAGTTGGGACAGCACGACCAGATGCTGTACGCCCGCGCGCACTGCGAGGTCGGCGAAGCGTAGCTGCTGTTCCTGGGCGCGTTCGGACGACGGGGTGACGAGGTAGGCGCGACTTGTCCCCTCGAGCGCGGCGCTCAGCGACTCGGCGTTGTCGAAATCGGCGACCACGCCCGACACGCCGGCGGGCAGCTTGGCCACATCGGCCTGCTTACGCACCATCGCGCGCACGTTCGCGCCGCGCCCGGTCAGGCGCGTAAGTAGAGCGGCGCCGGTGTTGCCGGTCGCGCCGGTCACCAGAACGGGCGTCGAGTCCATGACGATTCCCCCAGATTCTCCGACGTGATAGGCGTGCGACCAGCGTCACTGTAGCGTCCACTGCGTCGCTGGACCCCGTGATTGAACGACCTGCTCGCTAAGCCGCATTCCTCGTGCCCGGCGCTGATTTCCCTTGTCAGTCAGCTATTAGCGCCGGACCCGTCTATTCGGCGGACCGTTGCGTGAACGTACGGACTCAGTTCGGCGGAAAGCCGCGCCGGTTGACGGCTGAGGCCCGGGGGAACATTAGCCGGTCTGCGGCTGACCGATATCGGTCGGCCGCTGCGGGTTCACCGCCGCAGCGAGCATGATCGTCGAAAGGTACATTGTCCGAATGGCGCTCCCCGACATTAAGACCCCGTTGCGCAAGTACCGGTCCGTCGCCGCCGAGGGCGACGTCCCGCCCACCCGAACCACCGGGCTCGACCCGGACTTCTGGTATCCCGTCGCCCGGTCCCGGAATCTCAAGCCCGGCAAGACGCTGGCCACGACGTACGCGGGGACGGAGATCGTGCTGGTTCGGCCGGAGGGTGGCGGCGAGCCGTACGCACTGGAGGACCGGTGCGCCCACCGCCAGGTGCCGCTGAGCTTGGGCGCGGTGAAGGGGGACCAGCTGCAGTGCGGCTACCACTGCTGGGCGTACGACCGCACCGGCGCCTGCGTGAACATCCCGTACCTGGACCGGGAAAAGACGCTGCCCACCGGCGTACGCAAGTACGCGTGCCGGGAGGCGTACGGCTTTGTCTTCGTCTTCCCGGGCAACCAGGAATTGGCCGACGCGGTGGCACTGCCGGACCTGCCGTTCTACGGCGACCGGCGATTCAAGACCCGGGTCTTGGACCGGGACATTGCCTGCCACTACTCGTTCATGCACGAAAACCTGATGGACATGAACCACCAGTTCCTGCACCGCAGCCTGATGGGCCGAATCCGAGCCAAGCTGCTGGATGTGCGTGAGGGCAAGGACTGGATCGAGGCGGACTACTCGTTCGGCCGTACCGAGGGCAAGCAGTCATTCGGTGAGCGCCTGATCATCGGCAGCAACAACACCGACAAGTACGTCGACCTGATGACCATCCGCACCGGGTACCCGTACCAGACCCTGCAGTACTGGACCGACGGCAAACGCGACGAACCCCCAGCCCTGGACCTCTGGAACGCCTACGTGCCCACCGACCAGGCCCAGCAGCGCAACCACACCTACGGCCTGATCATGGTCCAGAAGCCAGGGATCCCCGGCGTCATCCACCTGCTTTGGCCGGTCATCACGTTGTTCACCGAGGGCATCTTCGGCCAGGACCGCAAGATCGTCGAAGCCGAACAGCGGGCCTACGAGGCGCAGGGCGCCGACCTCAACAACGAGGTCTTCCCGATCATCCAGTCCCTGAAGGGTCTGCTGGCCCGTCAGGGCGTGCCGCTCGAGCAGGCCGACTGACCGCGCTCTACTCAGGCTCAGGCAGTTCCCTGGTGGCGATGAGAGTCCGCGCCACCAGGTGCAGCTTGGTGTTGGTGGTCTGCGAGTAGCGGCGCAGGATGGCGAACGCCTGGTCTTCATCGAGGCCGAAGCGCTCCATGAGGATTCCCTGCGCCTGCCCGATTTGGGTACGGGTGTCGAGCGCGGCGTGCAGCTGCTCCTCCTCGATGGCCGAGGCCAGCGCGACCGAGGCGTGCACGGCGAACATGTGGGCGATCGCGGCGTCGTCGCCGCTGAACTGGCGCGGCGCCTCGCCGTACAGGTTGAGGCCGCCGATGCGGCGTCCGCGGGCCCGCAGCTGCGCCGAGAGCACGCTGACCAATCCCAGTTCGCGCACCGAAGGTCCCCAGTGCGGCCAGCGGGGGTCGTGCCCGACGTCGGGGGAGAGCAGGACGTGGGCTTCGCGCGCCACCTCGACGCACGGGCCCTCACGTTGCTCGTACTGCAGCCGGTCGGCCTGCTCGACCACCGGATCGGTGACGCCGATGCTGGTGAACCGACCCTGGCGCTGATTCAGGGTGATGCCGGCGTAGGCGGTACCGACGGCCTGCTGTGCGAACGCGACGATCTGCGCCGCCGTCTGCGGCACGTCCTCAGCTCGGCTGGCCTCGCGCGCGAACCGTGCCAGTTCGCGGTCCAGCTCATCCATGAATGGCCTCGTGCTCGGGTCGGGATCTCCACCGTAGACTGGCTCGCTTACGTTCGCAGCGCTGCGCGAACGGCAAGTCGAGACCTCGTTTAATTCAACGACGATTTAGCCGGCGCGGGCGGCGCTATAGCCCGGAAATCCATCGATGGGCCGATTTCACCCCGAAAATTGCACCGGTGAAATGGCGTTGAATTAGGCGCGAAGTCCGAGCGGACGATCACGTAGCCGCGCCGCCGCCCGCCGACTACCGTGATCAGTTGGCTGAGACAGGCAGCGACGAGGAGGCAGCCGGTGCGCGCGGTGGTGTACACGAAGACCGGGGATCCAGAGGTGCTGGGGCTGGTGGACCGGGCGATTCCCGAGCCCAGCCATGGTGAGGTCCGGGTCCGTATCCACCGCTCCGGCGTGAACCCGACCGACTGGAAGTCTCGGCGCGGCAGCAACCCCGGTGACCCGGTCGACCCGCCCCAGGTGCCCAACCAGGACGGTGCCGGCGTCATCGACGCGGTCGGCCCGGGTGTCGCGCCGACGATGGTCGGCCAGCGGGTCTGGATCTGGGAGGCCGCGCATGGTCGGCCCGAGGGCACCGCGCAGGAGTACGCGTTGATCCCGCATCATCAGGTCGTCGCGCTGCCGGATTCGGCGGACTTCGATCTGGGCGCGAACTTGGGCGTGCCGTACCTGACCGCGCACCGCTGCCTGACCGTGGCGGAGAACGGGCCGACGCGGCTCGGTCCGGGGACCCTCGACCGGCGGGTCGTTCTGGTTACCGGTGGGGCCGGTGCCGTGGGCCACGCCGCGATCCAGTTGGCGCACTGGTCGGAGGCTACGGTGATCACGACGGTGAGCAGCCCGGAAAAGGCGCAGTTGGCGGCCGCTGCTGGCGCGGATCACATCATCGACTACACCCGCGAGGATGTGGCCCAGCATGTACGGCGGATTTCGCCGGACGGTGTGGATGTGATCGTCGAGGTCGCCGCCGCTGCGAATGCGGGTGTCGATGCCCAGATCATCGCGCCGAATGGCACGGTGGCGATTTACGCCGGCTCGCCCGGCGAGCAGGTGACCGTGCCGATCCGCGAGTCGATGCAGACCAATGCCCGCTGGCAGTTCGTGCTGCTCTACACCGTGCCGTCGGCGGCGAAGGCGCACGCGGTGGCGGACGTTTCGGCCGCGGTGCTGGATGGTGCGGTCCAGGTCGGTGTCGCCGCGGGCCTGCCGATCCACCATTTCCCGCTCGAACGTACGGCCGAGGCGCACGCCGCGGTCGAGGCCGGCACCGTTGGCAAGGTCATCATCGACGTGGCCTGACATTCCTGTCCACAGTGGACCGAAGTGCGAACGCGGAAAAAAGCTCTATCCTCGGTCACTGTGTCCAAGGTGATGACCGATGACGAGCGGCGGGCGTTTCTGTTGACGGGGACGCGTACCGGCATTCTTTCGACCGTGCGGGCGGACGGGCAGCCACACGCCGCGCCGGTCTGGTTCACCCTCGATGGCGACGATGTCATATTCACGACCGGTGTATCGACCGTCAAGGGGCGGAATTTGCGGCGCGACCCGCGGGCCGTGCTTACTGTGGACGATTCGGCGCCGCCGTACGCATACGTGAGCATCCGCGGCCGGATCGAACTCTCCGACGACATGGACGCGTTGCTGCGGTGGGCGACCGTGCTCGGTGGCCGTTACATGGGTGCGGATCGGGCCGAGGAATTCGGCCGGCGCAATGCCGTTCCGAGTGAACTATTGGTGCGGTTGCGCCCGGACCGGATTATCGCTGAGGCCGACATCGCCGGATAGCTCGCTTTCTCCATTCTCGCGGCGGTGAGTGCTTCGTTGTTGTCCGTAATGGGAACTGTTGCGGTTGCAATTCCGGAGACTGGTAGGGGTATTGCTACGTCACAGGTGCTGCCCGGACGGCGCGGTCGGTTTCCTCGGTGACCAGGTCGCCGTTGATCGCCGCGCCCGCCATGAGACCGGCAGCCGCCGCGCTGACCACCTGCGCCATCGGATCGGCGACGTTGCCGGCGGCCCACACTCCGGGAACGGCGGTCGCGCCGGCCCGGTCGGCCTCGATCGCGGTAGCGACCACGTAGTCACCGACCCGGACCGGCTGTGGCGTAATCCCCAGTGGGGCGAGGAAATCGACCCGCGCGACCGGCCGCGAGGCCACCACCAACGCGTCCACCTCGACCCGCTCGCCATCGGCCAGCCGTACTCCGGTCAGACCGGCCGGCCCGCCCTCGACCTGCGTGACCTTGCCCGCCACGATCGAAATCGCCCGCGCCGTAAGCCTTTCCCGTTCCTGCGCGGTCGGCATCGCCGTGTGGGCGAGCATGGTGACCCTGTCGCTGAGCTGCCGGAACAACAGTGCCTGATGGGTCGCCATCGGGCCCGTGGCCAGCACGCCGATGCGTCGGTCGCGGACCTCCCAGCCGTGGCAGTACGGGCAGTGCACGACATCCTGGCCCCAGTGCTCGGCCAGCCCGGCCACATCGGGCAATTCGTCCCGTACCCCGGTCGCGACCAGGACCCGGCGGGCCGTGACCGACCCATCGGCCAGATCGATCCGGAAGCGCTCGTCGTCACGCCGGATCGCGGTCACGGTGCCCTGTTCGACGCGACCGCCGTACCGCCGCACCTCTTGGCGGCCGATGGCGTAGATCTCGCCCGGCGGCGTGCCGTCGCGGGTCAGGAAGTTGTGCACATGCCCGGCCGGCGCATTGCGCGGCTCACCGGAATCGATAACCAACACCGAGCGACGCGACCGCACCAGCGCCAACGCGCCGTTCAGGCCCGCGGCCCCGGCGCCCACTACTACAACGTCATAGCTGTCCATGCCCGCACTATGCGATCGCCCGCGCCCGCTTGACAAAGTCCTTTGCCGGAACAGCAAATAGCGGTATGAGCGATAACTCGGTGCTGGTTGGGCTCGGTCCGCGCCTGCGCGTGCTGCGTCAGCAACGCCGCACGACGCTCAGCCAGCTTTCGGCCGCGACCGGGATTTCGGTCAGCACGCTGTCCCGCTTGGAATCGGGGCAGCGTAAGCCGACCCTCGAACTGCTGCTGCCACTGGCCCGCGCGCATCGGCTCTCGCTCGACGATCTGATCGGCGCGCCGCCGACCGGTGACCCGCGGGTCCGGCTCCGCCCGATCCAGCATCACGGCCGTACGTTGATCCCGCTCACTCAGCAGGCCGGCGGTCTGCGGGCGTACAAGATGATCATTCCGCCGAGCAAGGAAGCTCCCGACCTGCGTACACACGAGGGATACGAATGGGTGTACGTGCTGACCGGCAAGCTGCGGCTCTGCCTCGGCGAGCTGGAGTTGGTGATGTCTGGCGGCGAGGCGGCGGAGTTTGACACCCGGACCCCGCATTGGTTCGGCAGTGCCGGCCCGCGTGCCGTCGAGCTGCTGACGCTCTTCGGCCCGCAGGGCGAGCGCATGCACGTCCGAGCCCGGGGACGGAAGTCTTAGCGGATTGTCTGTTCGCGCATGGGACGAAGGATGACGGCGAGGCGGGCACGGCCGCGGGCGCACCGGCTCTTGATGGTGCCTTCGGGCACACCGAGCATGGCCGCGCTGTCGGCGACGGAGTAGCCCTCCAGATCGACCAGCGTGATGGCGGCCCGCTGATCGACCGGGAGTTGAGCAAGTGCTTCTTCCACGACGATCGCGGTGTCGCGCTCGGACATCTGATCACGCCGTTCGACCGGCTCGCCCGGTCCCTGCTCGGGCAGGCTGACGGTCGGGCGGGCCTTACGGCGACGGATGCGGTCCAGGCAGGCGTTGACCACGATGCGGTGCAGCCACGTGGTGACCGCGCACTCGGCGCGGAACGAGCCGGCGGCACGGAAGGCGGAGATCAGCGCGTCCTGGAGGGCATCGGCGGCTTCATCGGGGTCGCGCATGGTGCGGAGGGCGACGGCCCAGAGCCGGTCGCGGTGGCGCGTGACGAGGGTGTCGAACGCGTACCGGTCGCCGTCAGCGTGCGCCCGCAGCAGCTCAACGTCGGTGAGGTCCTCGAAGGAACGGGATGGGGTCGGCTCGCGCCAGGGGCGACAGGAGACGGCGCCTCGGCGGCTGCTGGAACGGCGGGTGGGGAGTGCGCGGTACTCCGGCAGTGCGATGCTCATCGTGAATCCCTTGTGTGCCACGGTTCTTGCTGGCCGGCGACCAGCTGGCAACAGACAATCACGGGGGAGTCGGCCGCTGGCTCCCCAGACCGTGCCACCCACTTGGGTATGGAGCAGGCCCTCGCCGCGGGTTGAAGTAAGCGCTGCCTGCAACGAGCGCGAGGTGCGACGAGCGCCGCCCTGCAATGAGCGGCGGCTGCAAGGTGCAACGAGGGCTGCCCTGCAGCGAGCGATGGCTGCAAGGAGACCGAGGTGCAACGAAGGTCCCCGCAACGAGCGCTAGCTGCAGCGAGCGTGACATGAGAGCGATTTTCCGGTGTGAAACCGACACTGGTGTCACGTTCGCTGCAGTGAGTGCGATGCGGGCGTGGTTTCGGTCTCGCGCGTGACCGTGGTGTCGCGGTCGCTGCAATGAGTGTGGGTCGGGGCAGGCTGGTGAGCGTCGGCCGCCTGGTGAGTGGGTCCCGGACCATCTGTGCCGCGAGCGTGACATGAGAGCGATTTTCCGGTGTGAAACCGACACTGGTGTCACGTTCGCTGCAGTGAGTGCGATGCGGGCGTGGTTTCGGCCTCGCGCGTGACCGTGGTGTCGCGGCCGCTGCAGTGAGTGCGATGCGGGCGTGGTTTCTGTCTCGCGCGTGACCGTGGTGTCGCGGTCGCTGCAATGAGTGCGTGTTGCCACCAACGGCCCTGCGACGCAACGCGAGTTCCAGACTTCGCGAGTCAAACCGTAACGGAACCCATTTTCATCGATTGATCACGGGCAAATCGTCAGGTCGGACGGGCAAATCGTCAGGTCGGACGGGCAAATCTCTCGGGTCAGAGTGGATCTGAAGCCGGCCGCGTTCGGCGGCAAAGGTGCAGCCGCCGGGGCACGCCGACCCGCGAATACGGGGCATGGGACGGGATTACGATTCTGGGGTGAGATGAACGGCGATGAAATGGCCGACGTATTCGGCGATCGTGGGCCGAAAGAGAATGCCGTGGGAAATGGGTCTTCGAGTCTCCCGAACCTGTTGGTCCACGCGTCCAATGGGGTTGACTATGCCTACCGCGACGCGGGTGCGGGTGAGTTGCCGCTCGTTTTGTTGCAGCATTCGCGCGGGAACTTGGGCAACTGGGATCCCGCGCTCGTTGACGAAGTGGCCGCGACCCGCCGGGTGCTCGCGTTCGACAATGCCGGAGTTGGCGATTCGAGCGGGACGACGCCGCATCGCATCCACCGCATGGCGCACGACGCGATCCAGTTCATCGCCTCCCTGGACTTACCTCAGGTCGACCTGCTCGGATTTCGGCGCAGGAGATCGCCCTCATCCGCCCGTACCTGGTACGTCGCCTGATCCTTGCCTCGACTGCTCCGCAGGGCGAGACCGGCATGCACGGCTGGGCTCCAGAAGTGATCGAGGCGGTGGGCAAGCCGAAACCCGGCCCGAGGATTATCTGAGCGTGTTCTTCACCCAGTCAACGGCGAGTCGTCGGGCGGGACAGGAAGCGCTCAGGCGTATGTACGCTCGGACCGACGAGCGGGACACACCGACGAACTGGTCGACCCGCGAGGCGCAGTACGACGCGGTGTGTAGCTGGGGAATTCCCGATCACTCCGCGCTGCAGCGGCCGAGTGCCATCCGCCAGCCGGTATTCGTGGCGAACGGGGATAGCGACCCGATGATTCTGCCCCGCTATTCGTACCTCATCGCCGGTCTGCTCCCGGACGCCCGGCTGAAAATTTATCCCGACGCGGCCCACGGATTCCTGTTTCAACACCACACCGAATTCGCGACCGATGTCACGCACTTTCTCAACCGGCGGGCCTGATTCTCGTATAGATCAGATCGAAATCGTGTTCCCATTGAACGCCGTCAGTTGATTTCTCCCAGGCGGCGCGGATCGAATTGTGGTCCTCACTCAAGGTTCCCTCGAACCGTTGGTGGAAACCCGGTGCTCGTCGCCAGAACTTCCACAGATTGTCCTGCAGACTCATCTGGTAGACGCGCGAAACGCCGCGCGAATCGTAATGGAATACCGTGTAGATATCGGTTGTGTCGTCGCGGCTGATCAGCAATGTGGCGGACGGGGCGGGATCTGGCGCGTCAGAGTGGAAGCGCAAAAACGCACCGCCCTCGAGCCATTCGAATATGGCCCGACCCTGCTGACCGGGAAACTGCGGGACCTCGACGGTCCATTCCCCGATCAACGGCTCGAGCGGCTGCAACGTCGGATTCGGTGGCAGTGATGGCATTCTCGCCTCCTGTTCGGCCCGGGGAGAATGCAGTCTAGCGGTGCCGGTCGTTTACCGGACTCGACCGCTAATACCACACTGGTACGCGCTCGGGGTCTGACCGGTCGAGCGGCTGCAGACGTCGATGAAGGCGGTGGCCCGGCCGCAGCCGTGAGCGGTTTCGGTGGCTACCCGCAGGTCGCCGCGGGCATGGCCGACCAGCGCGGCCATCGGCTAGCCGTGGATGGGTGCGATACGGGCTGCGCCCGGTTGGTCCCGCGGATGACGGCTCGCATCCAACGCGCCTTGGCGGGCTCCGGGGGGTGCAGGCGACGAGCAGTACGCGCACCAGATCGTCACTGCCGCGGGCGAATCGACGGGCCGTAAAACGCCTTCGTCGTCCCGATTGTCGCGATCGCACTGTCCACTGTGCCCAAGGACCGGCGGGCACGTAGCGATCGCAATTGGTTGGCCACTGGCCGGATCCGGACAGCGAGTTGTTAGCCGAATTCTACCCATCGCGACGTCGTCTCGTGTAGCGACCGAACGCATTTCGTAGCGATCCTCGGCACGTTCTTTGCTGTCTAGAAAAATATCCGTGCAACCGGTTGCCAGTTCCGTTGCTGTGTGCGTAGGGTCACCGTGCGCAGAAAGGGAGTCTTAATGGCAATGGAAGCTAACCACCTATCCCGACGGGGATTTCTCTACGGATCGGCCATGCTGGCCGCGTCCGTGACGCTGGGCGCGTGCAGCAGTTCCGGCGGCAGCGGCGGTAACGGCGGCGGCGGCTCGAGTCCGGATGTGGCCAAGGGCTCGGCGAAGAAACCGTTACCGACGCCGTCGAAATTCCAGGAGGCGCCGGCGCTGAAGGGCAAGGGCCTGCCGTCGGTGAAGGAACGGCTTCCCGAGCATCCGTATGTCGTGCCGCACAACTGGGTGCAGCGCGGGAAATACGGCGGCCAGATCAATATGATCACGTTCTCCAGCCAGGGAACGGCGAAAGCCGACTCGAACCGCGAATTCTTCTACGGGCATTCGCTGGTGCGGTGGCTGAATGACGGCCTGGATATCGGTCCGGGACTGGTGGAGACCTGGTCGTCAAATGCGGACACCACGAAGTGGACCTTGCATTTCCGCAAGGGGCTGAAGTGGTCCGACGGGCAGCCCTGGACCACCGCGGACATCCTGTTCTGGTGGGAAGACATCGTGCTGCCCGGCCACTACGCGCAGACTCCGCCCGATGACTGCCGGTCGGGCACCGGCAGTCTGGTCAAGATGAAGGCCGTCGACGACGTCACGTTGGAGTTGAATTTCGACGCGCCGGCACCGCTGTTGGTCGACCGGCTCGCCACCTATGTCAACGGCGCGCTCGGTGGTAACGGCGCCACGTGGACATTGCCGAAGCACTACCTCAAGCAGTTCCATCCCAAGTACAACAAGAGCGTCCCGAAGAACTGGGACACCGTCGGCGGGCTCTGGGAGCAGAAGGCCGACTGGATGCGCAACCCGGACTGCCCGACCATGATCGGGTTCCGGTGCAAGACGTTCAACAACAACACGGGCGTCGTCCTCGAGCGCAATCCCTATTACTACGCGGTAACCAAAGACGGCGACCAACTGCCGTACCTGGACCAGATCGTCATCGACACGGTCCAGGACGCGCAGGTCTGCAAGCTGCGGGTGCAGCAGGGCAAGGTCGACTTCTGTATGGGGTATTTCACCCAGATCGACGTTTCCGATGTCTCCACGTTGATGCAGTCGCGTAAGCAGGCTGGCACCGACATCATCCTCTGGGACAGTGGTTCGGGGACCGGGCCGTGTTTCTTCCTGAATTACGACTATCCGGATGAGAAGCTTCGTAAGCTTTTCCGCGAGCCCAAGTTCCGGCAGGCCATTTCGCTGGCGTTCAACCGCAAGACGACGCTCAAGAGCCAGTTCTTCCAGCAGGGCACACTCACCACTGGCACGCTGAGCCCGAAGGCGCGGGAATACAACGAAAGCGCGGAAGGTAAGACGGCGTTCAAGCAGTGGCGGGACGCCTTCGTCAAGTACGACCCGCAGAAGGCCAAGCAACTGCTGGCCGAATTGGGGCTGAAAGACAAGGACGGCGACGGCTATGTCGAAATGCCGGACGGCTCGAAACTGACCATCCGGATCGACTACTCCGCCGACATTTCCCAGACGTATGCCGCGGTCGACGACCAGTTGGTGGCCGACTGCAAAAAGGTCGGGCTGCACATGACCCGCAACCCGATCGCGCCGCAGTCGTACGGCGACCAGTGGAACGCCGGCAAATTGATGGCGCACACCAACTGGGAATGCAGCGACGCGCCGAACAACCTGGTCCGGGCCCCGTGGATCGTGCCGTTGGAGCCCTCGCGCTGGGCTCCGCTGGAGGGGGCGTACTACACCACGATCGGCACGCCCGCTGAGAACGCGCAGCAGGACGTCGACCCGTGGAAGCGCACGCCGCCGCGGATCAAGCCGGAGGCCGGTGGCCCGATCGACCAGCTGCAGAAGCTGTACAGCAAGGCGTTGTTGGAATCCGACGTGATGAAGCGGACCAAGATCGTCTTTGAGATGGTGAAGATTCACGCTACGCAGGGTCCGTTCTTCATGGGTTCGGTGGCGAATTTCCCGCAGGTGATCGTGGCGAAGACCGACCTACAGAATGTGCCACGCAAGGAGAATCTCGCCCAGGGTGGATTCGTCAACCCGTGGAACCATCCGACGCCGGCGGTCTATGACCCGGAGACGTTCTTCTGGGCCGATCCCTCGAAACATCAGGTATAACGCGCGATCCGTAGCGGCGGTCGCTGGCGAAAATACGCCGGCGGCCGCCGCTCGCGTTTTCCGCCCACGGTCGCGAATAGTCGCATCGAATGCTCTTACTGCTGTACGAGAAGTTCTGGCGCGGATTGTGACAGTGCCACGACCACCGAACATCCGCGGGCATCGGCCGACGAGAGCTTGTGCTTGATTGGCCGGGAGTGCTTGACTAAAGTCAACGAATGTGTCGGTGGACGAGGATGCGATTGAGACGTTCCGCAAGTTCAACCGCTTTTACACCCAAACGATCGGAGTATTGACCGATCGGTACCTGGGCCAGGGGCGTCCTCTGGGCGAGTCACGCGTGCTGTTCGAAATTGGCGCGGACGGCGCCGGCGTACGAGAGTTGCGGACTCGGCTGGCGGTGGACGCCGGTTACCTGAGCCGGACGCTGCGTTCGTTGCAGGACCAGGGCCTGGTCGTGCTGCGCCCGCAGCCGGGCGACAACCGGACCCGTACCGCCCAACTAACGGCCAAGGGGCGACGTGAGGTCGCCGCGCTCGACGAACGCGCTGGGGCGGTCGTCCGCGGACTGCTGGAGCCGCTGAGCGCCACGGGTCGAGCCGACCTGATCAAGGCGATGGAGACGATCCGCCGCCGGCTCCGCTTGGCCTCGATCACGGTCGGCGTGGTCGATTCGCATTCGGCGGTGGCGCGAGAATGTCTCGCGAATTACGCGAAAGAATTAGATCGCCGATTTCCCGAAGGATTTGACCGACGCCAACTGGTGGCGGCCGGTGAAGCCCGGGGCGCCCGCGGGGCGTTCGTGGTGGCCCGGGAAAACGACACACCGGTCGGCTGCGGCGTCGTGCGCACCATGGAACCGGGCGTGGGGGAGATCCGGCACGTATGGGTTGCGGCGGGCGCCCGTCGGATCGGCTTGGGACGCCGCCTGCTCTCCGAATTGGAACGACAAGCCGCCGCGCGGGACCTAGCGCTGGTCCGGCTCGATACCCATGTGGTGCTGACTGAGGCGATCGAGATGTACCGGGCCAGCGGATACCGCGAAATTGAGGCCTACGACGACAATCCGTACGCCCACCACTGGTTCGAAAAGCGCGTGCGTGACTGAACGCTCACCCACATCGAACGACCGGAAAGGACGGGTTTCGGCCGGTTGTCACCGCCAAGCGAACTTTCGCGTCGGCGTATTGGTTACGGTTATCGCGGCGATCAACAGGTGGAATACGATCAACGTCGTCAGCGGATAGATAACCGGCAGCGGGACAGCGCAATGCGTGGCTGACCCGCCGCCGGCCTCACACAGCAGGAAAACGATGAGCGTAAATCTGTTGGCTGTGCTCCTCCCGATCATCGCCCTGGGTCTGCTGGTGTTTTTCGGCCGATCGACGGTCCGGCGCCCGCGCTCGCGAGTCGCCTCCGATCTCACGGTCGTCGTCACCGGCGTGCCGAGCGCCCAGGCAATGCAGGTGCGCGCCACGCTGGGCGAGGCGAATATCGCGACAGCCATGACCAGCCGCAGCGACAACGACGTTGATGTCCTGGTTTCGCACGATGACGCCCAGGCCGCGATCGACGTGCTGCGGCAGGCCGATTGACTAGTTGCGGACGGACCGCAGCGGCAGCCAGATCGCGAACGCCATGAGACCCATCGCCAGCGGAACGTGCACGGCCGTCAAAACATCCTTGCTCTGGTCGCGAATCAACCCGCCGAGGTAGGACTCGAGGATCAACAACACGGTAAATGCCGCGCCGCCAAGCCACAGGTCAACCCGTTGGCGTAGCCGGAAAAACGCCGTCACGGTGGCGATCGCGGCCAGCACTATCGCGATATCGGCGCCCCGCGCGTGGACGTCGATCCAATTTCCCGCTGCATCCCGTTGGCCGTCGTGCTCGAGGAATATCCCGGCCCACAAGCCCTGCAGCAGCACGGCGAGCGCAGACAGTCCAATGAGGACGGTAAAGGCTCGGCTGCGTCGAGTTGTGGTGGATTCGGTCATTTCCGCGGTACGGGTCACTACATTCTCCGGTTTCTGTCTCGTTGGAACGGGGCGGAACTCGGTGTACTGAAGGTGCTGCCATCGGCCCGTACGCCGAAGGTCTGCACGTCGGGCCGATGGGCGAACCATCCCTCAACGTCATCGCCCATTGCGATGCCGGCCGTGGCCAGCACGTCGCAATCGATAATCGAGCGGCCGATGACGCTGAAGCTGTGAAGTGCGCCGCTGGCGGCGCGGTGGGTGGACGGATCGAGGATGTGCTCGCCGCGCTGCGCCGGCCCCGATGTGGCGATGGCCAGCGATGCGCCGGTCGCGGTCGCCAGCAGCTGCGCATCGTCGGTGGGATCGACGATTCCGAAGGTCCAGGTTCGATCCGGCGCGGCGCCGACGGCCAAAATGTCGCCGCCACCGTTGACGCTGTGCCAGCGTGATCCCGCCGCGGTGAGCATGCAGCTGACCTGGGCCACGGCCCAGCCTTTGACGTAACCGGACGGGTCCAGCCGACCGCCCGCGTTCACGTCGAACCAACCGTCGGTCCGTTCCCGCCACCGGTCGCAATCGCCCAACACCATCCGTATTTCCGGTGGTGCGTCCGGCAACGCGAGCTCGCCGCGACCGAGGCGGCTGATCGGACTGTCCGGCTTGTAGGTCGAATAGCGCTCGTCGATAGCGTGCAGCCGGTGCACCACCGGATCCAGAACCGCGGTGGTGATATCGGGATCGCGTACGTCGAAGGAAAATACCGTCCCCATCACGTGTTCGGCGTGCCGAAAAGCCATCAGATCCCGGCCTTGTCCAAGGCGCTCTGCAGCGACTGCTCGTATCCGGCGCTGGTGTAGGTGGCGCCGGAAACGCCGTCGATCTTGGCGCTTTGCGCGCTGAGCGCCTGCTGCAACAGGATCGGCGCGGCCTGCGAGTCGATCTCCTGCGAATGCTGGTCGTAGGAGGTCAATTGTGCGAACGAGACGTTGGTGATCTTCGTGCCGCGGACAGTCACCTTGACCTGCACGACGCCGTACTGGGTGTTGACCGCCTGCCCGGTGTACGAACGGGTGGTGGTGGTGCTACTTCCTGGCGACGAGTTGCTTTTTCCCGACGACGAGTTGCTTTTTCTTGAAGACGAGTTGCTGTTTCCTGAGGATGAGTTGCTGTTTCCTGAGGATGATGACGAGCGGGATGGCGTGGTCGGGCCCTGGGTGCTGTTCGGCATTCCGGCCGAGGGGAGCGGCGCCGAATTCGCCAACGGCGAATGGGTTTTGAAGCTCAGCAAGGCGACCAGCCCGGCGATGGTGGCGCTGACGGCCAGCAGAATGCGTCGCATGTCCCCATCCTCAGAAAGTGAACGATTCAACGTGGATATGGCGATTCGGAACACCGGCGTGACGTAATTGGCTTCGCGCCACCTCGGCCATGCCGGGCGGGCCGCAGATGTAGACCTCGTGCGCGGCGATATCGGGCAACAAGCCGGTCAGCTCCCGGGCATCGAGCGGGTCACGGCGGGCACCGCGCGGGCCAAAGGCGTAAAACAAGGCCGCACCGCGGGCGCGCGAGATCGCCCGTAATTCCTCGGCGAACAACACATCGGACCGGTCACTGGCCCGGTAGATCAGCGTCAGGTCACCCGGCCGAGCCGGGATGCTCTCGAACAGCGCCCGGATCGGCGTGATGCCGACGCCGCCAGCCAACAGCAGTACCTTGCGCCGGGTTCGCGCCGAGCCGGTGAACGCGCCGAACGGTCCCTCCGCCACAACCCGGGTGCCCGGCCGCAGCCGGGCCAGGCTGCGGCTGTGCGTACCGGCATCCTTCACCGTAATGCGCAGCGTGTCGCGGGTCGGCGCGGCCGAGAGCGAATACGGGTTGGCCGCCCACCACATCTTGCGGGTCAGGAACCGCCAGCGGAAGAACTGTCCCGGCTCGGCCGTCAGCTCGTTCAGCCGGCGCCCGCCGATCCAGACCGACGTGGCCTGCGGCGAGACCCGCTGCACCGCCACTACGCGTAGTCGGTGCCGGAACGCTTGCGCCACCGGGCGGACCATCCGGAACCAGAACAGGGTCGCGGCGACCGCGATGTACATGGTCGACCAGAGCCAGCGGGCCGGTGCGTTGTTGACGAAATCCGCGCCGGTGGCGAACTGATGGCTGAACGCCAGCGCGACGGCCAGGTACGTATAAAGGTGTACGAAATGCCAGGTTTCGTAACGCAACCTTCGCCGGGCCGCCCGGGCCGACACCACGCCCACCACGACCAGCAGCCCCAAAGAAACGGTCGCCATCAATACATCGACGTACGACATGAGCACAGTCGGCGTCTCGGAGAACGGATTGGTGTGCGCGGTGACCGCGTACCCCCAGATGATCAGCACGGTATGGGCCACCGCGAGGCTGATCGTGTACCGGCCGAGCATGGCGTGCCAGCGGGCCAACCGGTCCGTGCCGACACCCCGGTCGAGCGCCGGTACCCGCGCCATCAGCGCCAGGAGTACGGCCAGCAGATAACCGGCCAGCAGCCCGGTGATCCGGCCGGCGTTGGTGAGCCAGCCCGCGAGCCCGGTGACGTAGTTGGTGTCCTTCCACCACAGCAGCAGTACCGCGAACGCGCCGGCCCAGATAACGGTGAGCGCGGGCGCCGCCGTGACCCGCCACGGTCCCGTGAGACGGGTCGGAGGTGGCAGTACGGCCGGATTGTCGCTCACGTCCCCTAGCCTCGGGGACGTTCCTCTCAGGATCCTCTGAACCGCCTGTGCCAGTCCTCAGAGATCGGCGTTCAGAGCGGATTCAGAGCTGGCTCAGAGCAAGGACGTCCCGGGATAGGCGATGCTGGTGGTCATGCGAGAAAGCGGTACGGCCAAGCTGCGACGGCCGGACGGAACACCACCACGGGCGCTCGTCGTCGACGACGAGGCCGGGATCACCGACGCGTTGGTGAGCGCGTTGCGGTTCGACGGCTTCGAGGTACGCGGCGCGCTCGATGCCCGGTCGGCGATCCAGGCGGCGAGCGAACACCATCCGGACCTGGTGATCCTGGACGTGATGCTGCCCGACCTGGATGGCTTTGAGGTGCTGCATCGGTTGCGGGCGGTCTCCGCGCACGTCTGCGTGCTGTTCCTCACGGCCCGGGACTCGGTGGAGGACCGGATTCGGGGCATCAGCGCCGGCGGAGATGATTACGTGACCAAGCCGTTCAGCCTGCAGGAGGTGCTGGCCCGCTCCCGCGGTCTGGTCCGGCGGGCGGGCCTCGCCCAGTCCCGGGTCGGCGTCGGGCTGCGGGTCGGCGACCTGGTGTTGGACGAGGACGCCCACGAGGTGCGTCGGGGCGGGGAGTTGATCGAGTTGACCGCCACCGAATTCGCGCTGCTGAGCTACCTCGTGCACAACCAACGCCGGGTCGTCTCGAAGGCGCAGATCCTCGACCAGGTCTGGAATTACGACTTCGGCGGCCAGGCCCACGTGGTGGAGCTGTACATCAGCTATCTGCGTAAGAAGATCGACGCCGGTCGGGCGCCGATGATCCACACCGTGCGCGGCGTCGGGTACGTATTGCGACCGGTCGAATCGTGAACCGACTGCGCGCGCTGAGCCTGCGTACCCGCTTGAGCCTGCTGCTGGTGGCGATGCTGCTGCTGGCCTGCGCGGCCGCCGGCGTGGTGAGCACGCTGGCGTTACGCGGATTCTTGCTGCAGCGGCTGGATCAGCAGCTGGACATGGCCGGCAACCGGTACGCGATCGCGTTGGAGCACAACGACCACGACTCCGACAACAACGCCGCCACCCGAACGGTCGGGCAGTCGATCGGTACGCTCGGCGCCCGCTCGGCCGGTGGCCGGATCACCGAGGTGGGCATCGTCTCCGAGCCCGGCCACCAGACGCCGGTCAGCACCGCCGCCCGCAACGTGCTCGCCATGCTCGCCTCCACCAATCACAAGGAGACCGTGACGCTGCCCGGACTCGGTGAATACCGGGTGCTGGTGAGCCAGGGTCGGGACGGGGACCTGCTCATCACCGGACTGCCGGAGAGGAGCGTGCACGAGACGTTGCAGCACATCATCGCCACCGAGTCGATCGCCTTCACGGTCGTGGTGGTGGCGATCGCCGGGCTCGGCGCGTTGGCGGTACGCCGGTCATTGCGGCCGTTGCAGGAGATGACGGCCACCGCGCTGCGGGTGTCCGAGTTGCCGCTGGCCGGCGATCCGCAACTGCCCGAGCGGGTGGAGAACGCCGACCAGCGGACCGAGGTGGGCCAGCTTTCGCTGGCGGTCAACCATATGCTCGAACGGATCGAGGCGGCGTTGAGTGAACGGCACCGCAGCGAGGACCGCCTGCGCCGATTCGCCGCCGACGCCAGCCACGAGCTGCGCACCCCGGTGGCGGTGATCCGTAGTCACAGTGAGCTGATCGGCCAACAGTCCAACGGGCTGGAACCCAGCCTCCGCAGTTCGTTGGAGCGGATCACCGCCGAGTCGGTCCGGATGGGGCGGCTGGTCGACGAATTGCTGCTGCTGGCCCGGCTCGATGCCGGTCATCCGTTGGTCCGTACCGAGGTGGACCTGAGCCGGCTGGCGGTGGACGCCATCAACGACGCGCGGCTCACCGGCGCGGACCACCGCTGGGACCTGGACCTGCCGCCCGAGCCGGTGCTCACCACCGGCGACCCGGACCGGTTGCACCAGCTGATCATCAACCTGCTGAACAACGCCCGTATCCATACCCCGGCGGGGACCCGGGTGACGCTGACCCTCTCCGAAGTCGGGTCGGCCGCGACCATCACGGTGCACGATGACGGCCCCGGAATTCCGGCCGACATTCTGCCGCGGATCACCGAGCGGTTCGTCCGCGGTGATACGGGCCGGTCGCGGTCCGGTGGGAGCACTGGGCTGGGTCTGGCGATCGTGTCGAGCGTGGCGGCCGCGCATCACGGCAGCGCCGAGGTGACCAGCACACCGGGCGATACGACAGTGAAGGTCACCCTGCCGGTGGTACGGGACCGCACGTCCGCGACCGCGACGAAGCACCGTCCAGCCAGCACGGCGCCTATGAAGAGGCGATGAGCTGAGAAACCCGCTGTGGTGACACCTGATCTAGATGCGACCGATGCGCCGGCCCCATCGTGTCCTATTTTGGGGCGGTGAGCGATGACGTCTGGGCCGGTCTGGTTAGTCGATTTGCCGACGAGGCGTATGCCTCCGTGAAGGGCTATGTGCGGACTTACGTGATGCACCAGCAGCTGATGGAGCATTTACCAGCGCCGCCGGCGACCGTGCTTGACGTCGGCGGCGGTGCGGGTCATCAGTCATTCCCGCTGGCCGAACTCGGTTACGACGTGACCGTGCTCGACTCGTCGCCGGCGATGCTCGACAAAGCCCGGGAACGACTCGCGCGCCTGTCGGATGAGGCGCGGGCCCCGGTGAGGTTCGTGCAGGCCGACGGTGAGAACGCCGAGGCGGCGGTGCAGGGGCAACGGTTCGACGCCGTGCTGTGCCATGGCGTACTCGGGTATTTGGAGCGACCCGAACCGATGGTCGACCAGCTGTGCCGGTGCGCCGGCGCCGGTGGTGTCGTATCGATCATGACGGGCAACGCCAGGGCCGCGGCCGTCCGCCCGGCTCTGGAACGGCGATGGGACGACGCTTTGGCTTCGTTCGACGCCCGGACCGAGGTTGGGGTCCTGGGCGTGCAGGGCCGGGCCGACACGGTGGAGGAGATTGCCGAACTTGTACGCCGCGGTGGTGTGGAACCGCAGCGCTGGTACGGGGTTTGGCTGTTTGTGGATTGGCTGGAATTCGGCGGCGCCACGCTGGACCCGACCGATTCGGAACAGGTGGCGGCGACGGCCGCGGTCGAACTCGAAGCCAGCCGACGGGACCCGTACCGGCAACTCAGCCGCGTCTTTCACCTCGTAGGACGCAAAAACCCGTAAAGCGCCTTATCCGGTTCGCTGCGTCGCCTTGACCTGGCGGGACATCAGCCGGGCGATCGATCCGTAACAGCGCATGGCCGTAATCCGGTCGTTGTCCACGTCGTACACCAGGCAGTACGTGTGGCGGGCTCCGATTCCGCCCGGCACATCGACGCAATCACCTTCGACACAGGCATGGCCGTCTGAGATGACAAGGTCCCGTTTCAGATCGCCGAACATCCTGCCCTGTAAGGCAACGATATAGTCACGAACGGCCGACGGCCCGGTCACCTTTTCTCCGCTGTCCACCATGGACCAAGTGACATCAGCGGAATAAAATCGGGAAAAGTCCTCGCCGCTGCCCATTGCTTCGAAATAGCATTCTATGGTGCGCTGTGTCTGGTCAATCGACATGTGAGCCACCGCCCCCCGCCAGCGAACGCGCAATCCACGTTGCACCTCATGGGTGTGAGCGTCAATGCCCCGACCGCTCATTCACCCCAGCGGGACGAGGCGGCCTGCGTTTCTAAACCGGTAATACCTGACTCGGTCCGTTCTCGGCGCAATTCTCCGGGCATCGAATAGCGCGGCGCTTTTCCCGGTCGCCGCTGCGCCTGCTGGACAATGATATCGGTCAGGCTACGAGCCATGGCCAATCGGGGATATGTGCGGTGGATCCGGGCCGCGTCGGCATCCGTGACAATGTCGGCCTCGGTGCCGAAATCCAGCGCGATCCCGGCCCGCGTCAACGCGCACACCTGCCCACGCCGCTCGGCAATACCGGGCGAGGTGTGCAGCGCGATGGCCTGCCAGACCAGGTCGATCGAGCCGGCGTCGAGGCCGCGGCCGGAAAGGAATTCGGCCGCGATATCGGCTCCGGCTACCTCGAACCGGTCCGGCCGGTCGCCGAATTCAGACAACCCGATGTCATGCAGTACGCACGCGTAGAACAGCAGATCCGCGGCGAAATCCCGGCCGGCGTGCAGTTCTCGTCGCTCGGCCACCAGCCGGGCGAACAGGTAAGTGCGAATGCTGTGGTTGGCGATCGGCTCCGATTCATGCCGCCGAACCAGATCCAGTGCGGCACGGGCATTCCCGTCATCGGGCAGGCTCAGCACGTCGAATTGCATATCGCCATCGTGGCTCGCCGGGGCGGGTGAAAACCAGTGGCGGAAATGCCATCGTCCGTTAGATTCCAGCCATGGCCAACCATCGGGTGGCGGTCCTGGCGTTGGATTGCGTGATCACCATGGACCTGAGCATTCCGGCGCAGATCTTCACCGACCGGGAGCAGACCCCGTACCGGATGCAACTGTGCGGCCGGAGCCCGGGTCCGGTGCGCACCACGTCGGGATTTCCGGTCATCGCTCAGCGCGGGCTGGCCGCGCTGCGGTACGCCGACACCGTCGTGGTGCCCGGATTCAGCCCGCACGATGCGCCGCTTCCCGGTGATGTGCTGGATGCGCTGCGCGGCGCGTACGCCCGCGGCACGCGGATGGTCTCGATCTGCACGGGCGCCTTCGCGCTGGCCGCGGCTGGAATTCTCGACGGCCATTCGGCCACCACACATTGGCGATACGCCGACGACCTCGCCGCCCGGTATCCGCGGATATCCGTCGAGGCCGGGGTGCTGTACGTGGACGCCGGCCGCGTGTTGACCTCCGCCGGGGTCGCCTGTGGCATCGACCTGTGCCTGCACATCGTGCGGAACGACTTCGGTACCGCCGTGGCGAATCGGGTCGCGCGGGACATTGTGGCCGCACCGCACCGGGGTGGCGGTCAGGCGCAGTACGTCGAGCGGTGCGTGCCGCCCGAGCGCGGTACGACATTGGCCGGGACCCGGGCCTGGGCGCTGCACAACCTGCATCGCGCGCTGTTGGTGGCCGACCTGGCCCGGCACGCGAACCTCTCCGAACGCACGCTGGCCCGCCGGTTCGTCGCCGAGACCGGAATGCCGCCGCTGCAGTGGCTGCTGGCGGCGCGGGTGGATCTGGCCCGCGAGCTGCTCGAGCGTGGTGATCTGAGCGTCGAGCAGGTCGCGGACCTGTCCGGGCTGGGCAGCGCGGCGAACCTACGGCTGCATTTCCGCCGGCTGGTCGGGACCTCACCCGGCGCGTACCGAAAGACCTTCGCCTGAATTCCAATTTATGGCTGTGAACCCAGGGTGACGTTCGTCGTGGTCGACCGTCCGTTCCGGTGATAGGTGAGCGACACCGTGTCGCCTGGCTTCTTGGTGAGCGTCAGCTCCTGCAGTTGGACATTGCTGGTCGCCTTCTGGCCCTGGATCTGGGTGATCACGTCGCCCTCACGCAGGCCGGCCCGGGCCGCCGGAGCGCCGGGTACGACCGCGTCGACGTGCAGGCCCTGCGGTACGCCAGCCTGTTGCGCCGCCGAGGCCGGTATCGGTGAGGTTTGGAAACCGAAGTAGGCATGCGTGACGCGGCCGGTGTCGATGATCTCGTTGGAGATGGTCTTGGCCAGATCGACCGGAATCGCGAATCCCAGCCCGATACTTCCGCTGGTTGATTCGCCCGATGCCGATGGCACCGATGCGCCCGCTGTCGGTACGCCGATCAGCTTCGACTCGCAGCTGACCAGGGCGCCGCCGCTGTTGCCTGGATTGATGGCCGCGTCCGTCTGTACGGCGGATACGAGCAGGGCGTTCTTGTCGTTTTCGCCGGGTACCTGGATCGTCCGGTCCAGCGCGCTGACGATGCCGGAGGTGACGGTATTCGACAGACCGAGCGGTGCGCCCATGGCTATGACCGGTTCGCCCACCGTCACCGAATCCGACGATCCGAACGCGATCGGCTTCAGGTTCGATGATTGCCCGACCTTGAGCACCGCCAGGTCCGTTTGTGGGTCCCGGCCGGTGAGTGTCGCCGTGGTCGTGTCCCCGTCGGCGAATTGCACGTGGATCTCGCCGCCGCCCGCGGCTATCGATATCACGTGGTTGTTGGTGAGGATGTAGCCGTTAGAGCGAATGACCTCACCGGACCCGGTACCGCTACCGCCGCCGCCGCTGGCCGCGATCGTCACCACCGAGGGCAGTACCTCGTTCGCGACCGGCCCGACCGGGCAATCGCCCGATGCGCTCGAGGAAGTCGACTGTTTCGACCCCGAACCGCCACCTCCACTGCACGCCACCAGGCCGCCGCTCAGGACGAGAACGGCGAATCCGACCGCGGCCGGGCGGCGCCACCGATTCGCGTCGCCTGATGTGTGCCTCCGACGACCCGACCTGCATTCGGCGTCGCAATTCTCGTCCACTGTTATCGCCGCCCTTCTGCCGTCCGCGAAGGACAGTCATTGTGCCGTCCGCGAAGGACAGTCGTTGTGCCGTCCGCGAAGGACAGTCGTTGTGTCGTCCGTTATGGACAGTCATAGGGAACGAGTCCCAGCCCGACCCGGAAGGCCCGGACCCGCAAGGCAGAGGGTCGCTCAGCTTTCTCCCCGGGCGGCGAGGGGCCGCTCCCACCTGAATTGGTCTTCATTGAACCTGGGTCTCGTGAGAAGAACTCGCTTTTCCGCTGCCTTGTGGCGGCAAATGTCGGCAAACCTCATGCAGGCAAGCATTTCCGTCCACCGGGAAAAACGGTAACCCGCCTTGTCCAAGCGGACAACTCAAACTAGGGCACGGGCGTAGCTGCTCTGCTCGCCCGCAACGGATGAGGGTGTGAATGACGGGCCGGCGCCCGGAGGGTGCCCAGATCGGATCGAGATCATGCTGGAAGTGTGATGCGCTGCGCCGTCAATAGCGATATTCCGGGAGTCGTCCGTAATTAGCTGCGGCTTGCTGGACAAACATCGCAGCGCGACCTGGTCTCACCTGTCACGGGCGATCTGACGGCTGAGGCGGAACGTCAGGTTGGTCGCGCCAACCTACGAGTGTTCGCCCTGAATTTGGGGTATGCGGTTTGGTATATGCCAGATCTGAGGAGTGTCTACACAGGACCGGGCCTGGGATTACCGTGAGGAACGCGGCGGTCAGGCGGCAACGGTAGGAGCGTGACGGCGGTGACTGGTCGGCTCGGCAGGGGATTCTCGTGGCTCGGCTGACGATGGGCGGAAGCGCATTTCCGCCGATCGCCGACTACGGGTTTTTATCGGATTGCGAGGTATCGGCGCTCATCGCATCGAGCGGGAACGTTGAGTGGATGTGCTTGCCCCGCATGGATGGCCCGAGCGTGTTCGCGGGGGTTCTGGATCGGGGAGCGGGCTGGTTTCGCGTCGGACCGGCCGATGCCATGGTCCCGTCGGGGCGGCGATATCTGCCCGGCACGATGGTGCTGGAGACGACGTGGGGCACCGCGACCGGATGGGCCGTGGTGCGGGACGTTTTACTGATCGGACCTTGGCGTAACAATTCCGTTGGATCCGGCACGTATCACCGGGCGCCAACGGATCATTCCGCGGAACGGGTGTTATTGCGGACGATCCGTTGTTTGCAGGGCAATATGGACCTGCTGCTGGAATGCGAGCCGGCGTTCGATTACGGCCGGCGGCGCGGGGAGTGGCGATACACCGGAACCGGCCTGGGGCGGGCCGAGGTCAGCGCGGGCAGCGACGACCCGGTGCTGCGGCTGACCACGGACTTGAATCTCGGCTTCGAGGGCCCGCGAGCGATCGCACGGCGTCGGCTACGGTCGGGGGAGCAGGTTTTCTGTGCGTTGTCCTGGGACGAGGGAACCGCGCCCGAAACCTTCACCGCCGCCCACCAGCGCCTGACCGCAACGGCGGACTTCTGGCACGAGTGGATCGGGCGGGGCACTTTCCCGGACCATCCATGGCGGAAATACCTGCAAAGGTCGGCGTTGACGCTGAAAGGGTTGATCTACGCACCGAGCGGCGCTCTGCTGGCGGCGGCGACATCCTCGCTCCCGGAAACGCCGGGTGGGGAACGTAATTACGACTATCGCTTCACCTGGCTGCGCGATTCGACGTTCATGCTGTGGGCGTTGTACACCTTGGGCCTGGACCGGGACGCGAACGACTTTTTCTATTTCCTGACCGATATCGCCGAGCAGGACGCCGATCTGCAGATCATGTACGGGATCGGCGGCGAACGCGAACTGACCGAATCCACGCTCGATCACCTCTCCGGCTATGAGGGCGCGCGTCCGGTGCGCATTGGCAACGCCGCCTGGGACCAACGCCAGCACGACGTGTGGGGTGTGCTGCTCGACTCGGTCTATCTGCACACCTGGTCGCGGGATCGACTCGATGAACGACGCTGGCCGATGTTGGTACGGCAGGTCGAAGCAGCGCTCTCGAACTGGCGGGATCCGGATCAGGGTCTGTGGGAGGTCCGTGGCCAGGCGAAACACTTCACCGCTTCCAAGGTGCTGTGTTGGGTGGCCGTCGATCGGGGCGCGAAGTTGGCCCAGCTGCGCGGCGATGACGACCGCGCAGCCGCCTGGCGTAAGGCGGCGGACGAGATTCATGCCGACGTGTGCACGCACGGCGTCGACGAGCGGGGAGTGTTCACTCAGCACTACGACACCACGGCACTGGATGCCTCGGCGCTGCTCATCCCGCTGGTCGGATTCCTGCCGCCGGAGGACGACCGGGTGCGTGCGACCGTATTGGCGATCGCCGACGAACTCACCGTCGACGAGTTGGTGTTGCGCTACCGGGTCGAGGAAACCGACGACGGCTTCGAGGGCGAGGAAGGTACGTTCACCATTTGCTCGTTCTGGCTGGTTTCGGCGCTGACCGAGATCGGGGAAGTGGACCGGGCCCGGGCGCTGTGCGAAAAGCTGCTCTCCTACGCCAGCCCGTTGGGTCTGTACGCCGAGGAGATCGACCCGCATTCGGGTCGCCAGCTCGGAAACTTTCCGCAGGCGTTCTCGCATCTGGCCCTGATCAACGCCCTGATGCACCTCATCCGCGAGGACCAACAGCACGTCGCGGTCCCGGCCGTAGGGTTGGACCCCGAGCCGTGACCGGTCCGGAATACGGTCGATCTCGCTGAGCAGCCCAGAGAAAGACCCACTGAGAATTGGTCATTTCCCCTAGTCTGGCGCTATCTCGGAGCCGACGGTGAACCAGCGCTGAATTCCTCCGTACCAATCAGGAACAGGCTGTGAAAGCGATCGCGGTGTTTCACCAGCGTGAAATCTTGCGTGGCCCACGGGTGTCAAGACAGTGATCGCATTCGGTAACCGGTCAGAATTCGAAGCTCGCGGCCGATGCCGACGGCGTAACCCTGAGCAAACACGGAGCCCGCGCGGGCGGGAGCTAACCCCCCAATCTCCCGCCGCGCTGCGGGATCGTGTTTTCCGGGGGACCGGAAAGCACTGACTATACGACCATCGCCCGAGAAATAGAAGCCCATAATTCAAGGTGATTAGTGCACGGCATTTTCGGCGGCAGGAAACCCTTGTCTCATTGACGTCGGCGGTCGATCCGAGGTGGCGTGGCGTCGCCCGGGAAGGGGCATTCTTTGCATGGCAAGAACCGCACGTTGGAGTCCGTCCAGTTCTCCAAGTCCGCTGTGGACACGACTTTCTAAGGTCGCGTTAAGGAATGCTTTCGGTTGTCCTGAGGATCGCCTGCTTCCTTAGGTGCGAGGCACCTAACCCTGAGGAGGATTCGCATGCGCAACCGAACCAAGGCGATTGCCGTCGCGGCGATCACCGTGACGCTCGCTGGCGGTAGTACGGCTGCGGCGGCAGCGGCGACGAGCGGCAGTTCGACGGCCGGCACCCCGGCCAAGCTTGTCGTAACAAGTTCGAAGGTGGCCGGATCGAGGCAGGCTGGCGACGCCACGCTGGCCGCCCGGCTGGGCGTGTCGTCGGCGCGCCTGGATCAAGCGCTGCGCTCGGTCAAGACCGCACTGTCCAGGGCCAAGAGCAACCCGACCCAGGAGGAGTTCTATGCCGCGCTGGCTCGCGAGCTGGGCATCCCGCTGTCACGGGTACGGCAGGCGTTTCCGAAGGAGCAAGCCAGCTCCAAGCGCGCTGATGACAAGCACGCTCGCGACAAGGGCGTGTACGACAAGCGCGCTGACAGTGCGAAGCGTGCGCACGCCCAGCGGTCCGAGCAGCAGGACCACGACCAGCTCGCGGCCGCGGTGGCCCGGGAACTGCACGTCAGCACGGCACGGGTCGAGGCGGCGTTCCGTCCGCTGTTCGCGGCCGGTCGGGCCGAAGTGTCCGCACCGAAATTCGTGGCCGCTGCCCGTGCGTTGGGCGCCAGCCCGGAGCAGTTGAACGCGGCGGTAATACACGCCAAGCAGAGCCTCGGCGGAGGCAAGTGAGGCAAACCTGAGGGCTGGGTGCGGTGAAGCTGCCTGATACTGGTCGCGTGCGAGTGCTCGTGGTGGACGACGACGAGGCGGTACGTAGCGCGCTGACCCATGCGCTGCGACGTGACGGGTATCAGGTGGCCACCGCGGCCGATGGCGCGAGCGCGCTGGCCACGCTGACCCGGAACCGGCATGAGGTCGTGGTGCTCGACGTCCTCATGCCGGAGCCCAGCGGACTGGAGGTGTGCCGCGCGATCAGGGCCCGCGGCGACGACACCCCGATTCTGATGCTGACGGCCCGCGACCTGGTCTCGGACCGGGTCGCCGGATTGGATGCCGGCGCCGACGATTATCTGGCCAAGCCGTTCGCGCTGGAGGAACTGCGGGCGCGGCTACGCGCGCTGTTGCGCCGTAGTGGCGCCGATACCGAGTTACTCCGTTTCGCCGATGTCGAACTCGATCTCGTCGCGCACCAGGCCCGACGTCGGGGCGAGCTGCTGCCATTGACGAAAACAGAATTCGCGTTGCTCGAAATATTCGTTCGCAATCCGGGACGGGTGTTGTCCCGGACGCGGATATTCGAGTCGGTGTGGGAGTACGATTTCGGCCCGGAATCGAACGGGCTGTGGGTTTATATCAGCTATTTGCGGCGAAAAATGGGGGAGCCGCGTCTGATTCAGACCGTACGTGGGCTCGGCTACGTCCTGCGGGAAGAGGAATGAGTCTGCGGACGCGAGTCGCGATCGCCGTCGGAGCAGTCGTTTTCTGTGCCCTGACGATCGTGGCGGCGGTGGTTTATCCGACACTCGGGGCGAAGCTGCGGGACAAGAACGACCAGTCGTTGGTGCAGGTCGCCCAGGAAAGCCCGACGATCGCGGGGAAGCTCAAAGCGGCCCATTCGGTCGGCGACCTGGTCCCGTTCGGCAATACGCAGCTGCAGATCCTGCCCGATGTCACGATCGGGCCGGCCAAGGGTTTCGTCGATATCACCAACCACGACGTTCTGGTGGCGTACGGGAAGGACGGACCGTATTTCCACGACCAGACCTACAGCGGCGTCAACTACCGCATCTACACGACGCAATTTCCGGGTCAGCCCGGAGTCTTGGTGCGCGTCGCGCGGCCGGCTTCGGATCCGCTGTCGACCCAGACGGCGCTGGGCTGGCTGCTCATCGCGCTGGTTCCGGCCGGCGCGATCATCGCGGCGCTGGTAGCGCGGCTGGCCGCAGGTCGGGTGCTGCGGCCGGTCGGCCGGCTCACCGAGACCGTGGAACGGATTCGGGCCACCGGCGACCTGCGGGCCCCGATCCAGACACCGGGGCACGACGAGATCAGCCGGCTCGGGCAGGCATTCGCCGCGATGACGGCCGCACTGGACGAATCCGTAGGCGCCCAGCGACGCCTGGTCGCCGACGCCTCGCATGAGCTGCGTACCCCGTTGACCAGTCTGACCACCAACCTCGAACTTCTGGCCGAGCGTCCGAACGACCCGAACGCCCCCGCGCTGACCGCGGCCGCCCTGGCCCAGGCCGGTGAACTGCGCGCATTGATCAACGACCTGGTCGACCTCGCGCGGTACGGGCAGGAGTCATTTCATCTCGAAGCCGTCCGGTTGGACCTGATCGCCGAACGGGTCGTGGCCCGGGCCGCTCACCGTACTCCGGCGCGCAGCTTCGACCTCGATATCCGGCCGACAATGGTGCACGGCGATCCGGATGCGCTGGAACGAGCGCTCGGCAACCTCGTCGACAACGCGGTCAAATGGAGCCCGCCCGCGGGTCGTATCCGCGTCACGGCGGCCGCCGGGACGGTCGAGGTCAGCGACCAGGGGCCGGGAATTCCGGCCGCCGACCTGCCGTACATTTTCGAACGCTTTTATCGATCGGCGCAGGCGCGGGCACTGCCCGGATCGGGCCTGGGGCTGGCGATCGTCCGGCGGATCGCCGAAATGCACGACGGAACGGTCGAGGCGATTCCGCAGCAGTACGGGGCGAAATTCCGTATCACGATGCCGGAGATCCCGATCGAGCTTGTCCCGGAGCAGACCGCGATACGCAGCTGATCGGAAGCCGGAAAATCTGCCTGCCGGCTGTCGATCTGACCGACCTCCGCTCGACGCGTTGACAAGGAATCAAAAGATCTGGAGGTCGTCATGCGTGACGTTGTGGTGCAGATGGGTGTTTCGGTCGATGGAATCGTCGCCGGCGGAGGCGATTACGGACTGCCCGATGTGGAGGAACCCGTACGCGAATGGCTCATGGGAGTGGTGTCGGGTGCCGGCACGCACATCATGGGCCGCACCACGTACGAAGAGATGGCCTCGGTCTGGCCGACATCCGACGAGGCGGTGGCCGAACCGATGAACAAAATTCCGAAGGTCGTTTTCTCTACCACCCTGACCCGGGCTGATTGGCCGGAGACCCGGATCGAGCGCGATCTCGTCGCCGGGATCCGGCGGCTGCGGGACGAACCCGGCGGTGACATTGTGGCCTACGGCGGCCCGACGTTCGTCCGGGCGCTGTCCCGGGCCGGTCTGGTGGACGAATACCGGCTTATCGTTCATCCCGTGCTGGCCGGCGCGGGCACCTCGATGTTCGGCGATCTGCCGGCGCCGCAGCGGCTACGTGTGGTCGAATCGACCACATATCCAACCGGCCGCGCCATCACCATTTACCGACCGATCCGCGACTGAGCGAGCCTTGAGGACCGGTTACATTGTGCCGTCGGAGATCGAAGCTACTCGACCGGTGCAACCTGATCGGGCGTCACCTCTAATAAGTCGAACTCGTCGTTGTACGGCAGTTCCGCGAGTAGTACGTTTCGGCGACGTCAACGATCGTGGCCACTGTGCCCGCTGGCCAGGTGACTCCGGTCTTATCGCTCCGGACGTCCGTCAGAAGCTTGATGCGTGTGAACTCGCTAATAGTCATCGCGCCCTGCGTTATGCACCTTGAGCCAATTGGTGATCATACGCGGCTCGGTCGGGGGTCGATCTGGCACTTGGTCAGGCTACGCAGGATCCAATGTGCGAGACAGTCCCCGTAAAGTATGTTATCCGCAGAGCTAAGGAATACCGTCCACCAATGCTGTGGGGGATCCACTGTCAGCAGTTATTTCCAGCGGAAGTGTACGAACACCCGGCCGAAGTTGTGCGAGTCCTTTTCGACTCGGTGATATCGCGCCTTGATTTCCGGCTGCTGCAGGAATCGTAGGACCCGTTTCTTGAGTTGACCGGATCCTTTGCCGGGGATTATCTCGACCAGCGTCGCTTTCTTGGCCACGGCCTCGTCGATGATGCCGCGGAGCGCGCGGTCAATATCGTCGCCCCGGTTGTAGATATCGTGCAGATCGAGTTTGAGTTTCATGGTCATGCCCAGAGGTCGTCGAGGGTGGGCAGGGCGATACGGGCCGTGCCCGAGGGTTCCGTCACGCGCGCGGTGGCCGGTTGGGATTCCTGAATGTCGAGGGTTGCCAGGGCGTCGTCGGTCAGAAATCGGCTGGCCGGAGCGAAGCTGTGCTTATCGCTGCCGGTGTGCCGTTGGTGCGGCATGCGCTGCGGCGTGTAGAGGGTGAGCTCGTCGCGGGCGCGGGTCAACGCGACGTAAAAAAGCCGCTGCTCCTCAACCAGACCGGTGCTCGTACTCAGCGCCATATCGGAGGGGAATGCCCCGTCGACCAGACCAATGACGTGCACCGATTCCCATTCCAGGCCCTTGGCCGAATGCACGGTGCTCAGTGTCAAATAGTCCTCGTCGAGGTGCGGCGGCCCGGCCAGTTCGCTGGTCGACGCGGGTGGATCGAGGGTCAGATCGGCGACGTATTCGGCCAGGGTCGGGGCCGCGGCGGCCGCGTCGAGCAG
>JBEDUI010000149.1:0-3263 GCA_040414495.1 Mycobacteriales bacterium | reverse complement strand
CGCCGGGATGTCGCGTCCCCGCGGCACGTGACCAATCTCTGGTTCGACGTACTGACCGACCTCGACGAACAATAGACGAGCACCGATGAATGCCGTCGCCGTGGTTCCCGGATATGCCGTAGCCACGCGGTACGCATTCGCCGCAGTCACGTGACGCAAAACAAAGGCGCACCACAAGCGGGCGCGGGTGCAATTGGTTGATCGACTGGCGTGTCGCTGAATCGGCGACCAATCCGTCGTAACCGATGGCCGCCGCTGGAATATGCACGACGCTTTAGGAGAAAAGGATGGACATTGCTCTGTGAGAGCATTGCCGGTGCACTGGCGGTCGGTTTCCTGGCCAGCGGCGCGATGAAGCTAGCACGGCCGACGGAAGAGTTAGCCGCGTCCGGGATGGCATGGGCCGGGGGTCTCCCCGTGCTGACCGTCAAAGGGGATCGGTGCCATTGAAATCTTCGCAGCAATCGGGCTGATCTTGCCCGGCGCTCTTGATATAGCGCCGGTTCTTGTGCCGCTGGCCGCCGCAGGTTTGGTAGTCCTGATGATAGGAGCGTCGATCACGCACGTACGCCGTCACGAGGCCAAAAGCATCGTGGTAGCCGCTGTTCTGCTCGTCCTGGCCGCGTTCGTGTTCTGGGGTCGCCTGGGCCCTCAGCGCTTGCCCGGCTGACAAGCGACAAGAAAGCAGTAGGACCAGCCCAGCATCAGAACGGAAGAAAAACAATGCATGACTTTCAGGCCGTAGCTGACCGCGTGGAAATCGAAGCTTTGCGCGGCGAATTCTCCGACGCGGTGATGATGAACGACCACGACGGTCTCGCCTCACGGTGCGCGCTCGACGGCGACACTACATGGGACTACGCCCACGTGAGCGAACTCGCCCGCGACGGCGGTTGCCATCTGAACTATTCGCCTACCACGAGCGGTACCAGCGCACCCCGGACGGCTGGAATTCGCCGAACGCATCGCCGAATTCCGATACGTCGACAGCCCGCCGTCTACTGGTGGAGGACCCCAATAGTGCAGCGAGCAGCCCTCGCTGACGTCCGGCTGTGTTCAGTACGATGGTGAGTTTCCGATTCAGCCATAACATCGGAAACTTGCCGTGTTCGGGATCGATGGCATGCGATCAACATCTCGTCAGATGCTGGGAGTCGGCGTATGAGCACCCTGGTGGTGGGGTCGCGGGCCAGTCATCTGGCGCGGGCCCAGGTCAGGGAGTTCCTGGCGCCGCTACGGGCGCGCTTTCCCGACGTAGTCTTCCGCCACCGCGTGATTACGGAGGCCGGTGACCAGGACCGCAAGGCGGCGTTCCGCGAGGTGTCAGAGCGCGGTGGCGGCTCGGCGTTCTCCGTGAACCAGATGAACGCGTTGATGTCCGGTGAGGTTGATGTGATCGTGCACTCGCTTAAGGACCTGCCGACCGCGGACCCGCCCGGCCTGATCCTGCTGCCGCCGCCGACCCGCGCTGACGTGCACGACGCGCTGGCTGGCTCGACATTGGCCGGTCTCCCGTACGGCGGCAGGGTCGGTACCTCAGCGTCACGCCGGATCGCCCAACTGCTGCATTTCCGCCCCGACCTGGTGCCGGTGCGAATCCGGGGAAACGTCCCGACCAGACTGGGCAAACTCAGGACACAGCAGCTGGATGCCGTAGTCCTGGCGGCAGCCGGAATCAAGCGTCTCGGCCGCGGCGAGGAGATCAGCGAGATCCTGCCGATCGAGCGGTTTCCCCCGTCGCCCGGACAGGGCGCGCTAGGCATCCAGATACGCGAGGACAACGAGCTGGCCCGAGAGATCCTGGCCGGGTCCGGCGACCCGGTAACGGACGCGGAGGTACGGGCCGAGCGGGCGATGCTCGCCGAGCTCCACGGCGGGTGCTCGGTCCCGGTTGGCGCATTCGGCAAGGCCGACGACGAAGTGCTGACCCTGCATGGGCAGGTCACCGCCGCGGACGGCAGGCAGCAGGTAGAGGGCCGCCTCTCCGGTTCGCTCAGCGACCCGGAGAAGCTGGGCGCGCAGGTGGCCGGCCTCCTGCTGGGCCAGGGCGCGGATAGCATCCTCGCCGACGTCCGGCCCGCCGCTGGGCGTGCAGGCACGCCAACTCGCAGGCCGCCTAGATGATCGTCCGATGTCACGAGACGTCGATGTTGTGCCGATCGAGTACGGCGAGGATCTGTTCGGCTACATTCCTTTACCGACGACTTCGATTACAGGCAGTGCAAACACTTGGTCCGACGCCCGCGCAATATGTCTATTGGCTTTGGAAGCCGAGCCGACAAGGCTGCGATCACACCAGGATTTATCAGCGAATCCTGTGCGCAGGCGCCGCGCGACCTCACTGCGGCGGTGTGGCGCGGCTGCGGACTAACGTAGACAGAAAGATGCCGATTGGCTGTAGCGCGGCGTTTCGTCCAGACCAAGTAACAGTGGACCGTCATGGATGCGGTCGTCATGTCGTACTCGGTGCGCCGCGCCACAAGGTGACCGCCGACGGCACGCCGTGATCGGTCGTGGCCCGGTATGCGCTGCGGGTGATTCGGTCCGGCGCAGAGCGGCGTACGAGGTATGCGAATACCGCGCTGAACGCGGAAGTCCGGGCGGTGCTCGCCGCGGTCGAGGGAACGCGGAAACATGACGCTGCATCGGTCGGCATTCGCTTTGGGGCAGCTCGTCGGTGACGGGTTGCTGCCGGAGCAGATCGTCGTCGACGGCCTGAATATTGCGCTTGCGTGTTTGTCGACGGCCGCCGGCGGCACGGCGGTCGTGGCCGTCCGCACCGGCGCCGTCCGGCACATGCTGCCCGTATCGTCGCCGAGCAGAAACACACCGAACTGCGCGCGTTCCCGCCGATCGACAATGTGGCATCGAGCGCGCTCTGCCGGACAACAGAATTCCCGGCTGCTCGGACCGTGTGATGTCGAATTCGCGGCCGGCAAATGGCTGCGGTGCAACGACTGGCTGATGGATCTCCGCAATCAGATAACCGCCGACCCACAGGCTGAACCCACACCGATCAACCGTGTGTAAGCGGATCCGGGCGGGCAAGCTTCAGGGCGCGATAGGTAGTCCGGTGAAAATCTCAATAGTCGGGCTCAGGATAATTTTGTCCAAGGTGGATTGTGTTGGCCGCAGCGTCCATTGTCACCGCTGGGGCGAGGTACAGCCTTCATGAACGGTCTTCAGCCCGTCTAGCGTGAGGTCGAGCAGGCGTTCTGCTTGCTTGCGTTGTTCGGGGCTCGCCGAGGTGAGGGCGATGCCTT
>JBEDUI010000148.1:0-4991 GCA_040414495.1 Mycobacteriales bacterium | reverse complement strand
GTCCCGATCGGCCATCCCTACGTACAGAACCAGGTCCGCATTTTCCGCGAGACTGCGGCCGGCAACAGCATTCACTGACCGTTAATGTCCAGCAGTGGCAAACGAATCTCTACCCGTCGGGAGGGCGTCTGCGCGGGGTCCCCGTCCTCGCACTAGCTCCATCGGAAACGGGGGCCACGTCAGAGAATGCGCTCTGACCTAGCCTTTGCAACGGGCACGGCAGGGACGGCCTTGGTTTCGTATTCGCGGATTGCCGGCTACGTACACTTGCCTCATGTCTCTCGAGCGCGACGAGTTGGCGCGGCTCGTTCGGGAGATACCGGACGAGGAAGTGCCGCAGGCCCTGGCCGAGTTGCGGCGTCATGTCCGATCGTCGGCGGAGCGGTCGTGGCCCCCGGCATGGTTCGGTATTGCGCCCGGCGATGGTTCGGCGATCGGTGCGCGCGGTGACGAACTGCTGGCCGAAGGTTTCGGTAAGTAGGTGCTCGTCAGTGATACCGGACCGCCGGTCGCGGCGGCGCTGTCGAAGGCGCCGATGTTAACGCTTTGCCGTGGGCCATCGTCTGGAGCGGGCGGGGTGACGCGAATCGAACCCGCACTGTCAGCCTGCGAATTGGTCCGATGCCTATCGTCTAGCGGCTTTGCTAAAGGGCTCGATGCTCTGGATCGTGCCCGTGATAATGGTCCGTCAATTGTCCGACGATCGTTGAGAGAAATACCGTGCCGAAATTCGAGCCCTTTGAAGATGCGCGAATAGTCTCACTGTATGACCAGGATAACCCTGATGGCCCCGATCGTGAGTTCTACCGTGCCTTGGCGACACGAATCTCGGCTGTACGCATTCTCGATCTCGGCTGCGGCACAGGCCTTTTGACGCGAACGCTAGCGCGGCCGGATCGGGTCGTTATTGGCGTTGATCCTTCCGTAGAGATGTTGAGCTTCGCGCGGCGTCAGCCGGGTGCCGATCGAGTGACGTGGATACTGGGCGACGCTGCCGACCTGCCAGGCCAGAATGCGGATCTCGCCCAAATGACAGCCAATGTTGCTCAGGTTTTCATTCGTGATGGCCAATGGGAGCGCACGCTGAGGTTCCTACGTGGGGCGCTGCGGACCGGCGGAACGCTCGCCTTCGAAACCCGAAACCCAAATACAGGGGGATGGCGCGTATGGACGAAAGCAGCCACATTCCGGCGCGTCGAGACCCCGTACGGACCGCTGACACGTTGGGTAGACAACATCAAGGAATGCGCCGGGATCGTGACGATGGATGGCCACTACATTTTCGAATCGACCGGCGAGCATCTGGTCTCTCATGGTGCGCTGCGGTTCCGATCCGCCGGGGAGATCGGCGAGCATCTCCGGCAAGCTGGCTTTTTCTTACAACACGTCTATGGTGACTGGCAGCGCGGCCCACTCACGGCGAGCAGCCCGATCATGGTCTTCGTAGCGACAGCTCAATAAATGTTCGCGGACGGGGCTGTGCGAAACGCTGGAACGCACTGATGTCCCGATCCGCGGTCAGGCTCGTTCGCGGCTACTGGATGATGGCAGGATGCCTACGCCCGAAGTCCTCGTATTTGGTGATCACGTAGCGGACGCTCTCGCTCGCATTCTTGGTACGGATCTTGTCGGTGTGTATTTCGTCGGCTCTGTAGCCCTGGGCGGGTATGTTCCCGGCGAGAGCGATATCGATATTGTCGCTGTATCGACCGCCGCACTTACCGATCAGCAGAGGCAATCGGTGGCGTCAGCGGTCGTTGAGGTGAGTGCGGCATGCCCAGCCCGCGGCGTGGAGTTCACGCTCTACCGTCGCGAAGTCGCGGGCTCACATCCCGTAGGGGCCGATTTCGAAGTCAATGCCAACGGCGGGCCACGGATGCCGACCGTCGTGCACATGGACGCAGCGGCCGAGCCTGGCTTCTGGTACGTCCTGGACAGGGCAATCGCACACCGATCCGGGCTCGCGATCAGCGGGCCGCCGGCAGGAACGATCTTCGCTGAAATCCCTCGCAGCACGCTCCTCGAAGCCATGTATGAATCCATGGCATGGCATCGCGCTCACGAGAAGGCGACCCTCTATTCAGTCTTGAACGCGTGCCGGGCTTGGCGGTTCGCCGCAATTGACGTACTGGGGTCGAAGCTGGAGGGTGCGGCGTGGGCCCGTGAGCGGTGGCCTGACACGGACGTGATCGATGCGGCAGTGGCTCTTCGCCTCGGCCAGGACGCGACGCTTGATGAATTGGCCGTCGATACGCTCCTTTCGGCCGTGGCAGATCGATTGCGTGAAGCGGCGGAGGCGTGAACCCACGCGGATTACTCCGGCCCGATGGCACCCCGTTTATGGCGGGCGGACAGCACGATCGGCTGTAGCTCGCGGGCAAGCTATGCTCCGGGCTCCCTATGGCTTGCGCCAGACCGAGACGCTGGACTTGCTCTCGCCGGTGAACTCCGATTTATTCCAGTCGGCATAGCGATGTTCGAGTTTGAGTCCCGCCATCTTGGCCATTACGTCCATTTCAGAGGGCCAGACGTAGCGGTGGGGAGTACCACTGCCGCCGTTCGGTGACCGTGCCGTTCTGAAGCGTGTAGTGGTGGGAGAACACCCGCTGCGTGACGAGGTCGTAGCTGTCGATGATGAGGTCGCTATCGGTAACAGTTCCCGGTACGAGAGTCTGACCGGGTGGTAGCTGGCGGAGTTGCGGAACCCAGACCTCGATCACGAAGCGGCCGCCGCGCTTGAGGTGCCGTGCTGCGTTCTGGAAGCAGGCGATTTGCTCGTCCTGGTGCAGCAGGCATGTGATCGCGTTGTAGACGATATAGACCAGCTCGTACTCGCCACTCGGAGCGTCGTCCGTTGCCATGCTGCCCACCGTTGCCGGCAATTCGTCGGCCGGAACTGCGGCGTGCAGTACGTCGATCATCGCCGGGGATACGTCCATGCCCTCGACTCGGATCCCGCGTCGGTAGAGCGGTACGGCGATGCGCCCGCCGCCGATGGCGAACTCCAGTGCAGTTCCGTCACCGGTCAACTCCGTGAGAAAGTCCAGCGTTGGGGATATCGGTTCAGTCTCGACTGCGTCGTCTGGGCTGTACCCGGTGGCGATTTGGTCCCATAGCTTACGTTGCTGCTCCGCGCTGGATTCGGTCACGGTGCCGCGTGCCTTTCATCAACGATGTGTCGAGAGCTATCACCCTCGCAGCCGCGGTGCGCCCGAGCCACCGCTTTTTTCTGCCGCTGGGGCTTCAAGACGCCGACGGTGGCGAGGGTGACGTGGCCCCGCTCGTCCGCTCGCTGTAGGTGGCATGCAGGGCCCTGGAGATTCCAGGTCTAATGGCACGCTGATGCGGCGACTGCTCCTGGAGGCGGTCAGCAATATTGCGCTACGTGAGGACAACCTGCAGCCGCTGATGGTTGTCTAATTGGCACGAAGGCTCTTGGTTCTTCCACGACACACCGCGTTGAGCGAGGGGGCCATTGATGAGCGAGCGACGCAAGCTCACGACGCTGGTGGTCGGTGGGGTTGGCGCGGTTGCCGTACTTGCTGGCTGCGGTGTGAATCAGGCTACCGCTCCGAGCACGGGCGTTGAGTCCGCGGGCCATCAGCGAGTCCATGCCAGGATGCCGCTGGCGCACAAGTCGGTCCCCGTGGCCGGTCCGGGCGCGCCGACCTGGTGGATCCTGGAGTCTGGGCCGCACGCGCGGTCGATCGTGATACAGCTTCGCGAGGCGCCGGCAACGACCGCGGGATGTGTGGTGGGAAGTGGTGCAACGGCCAGTGAAACGTCGTCGACGATCCGGCTGCACGTGATTTTGCATTATCGGAGGGCTCAGGCGTGCACCGCCGACCTCCGGATACGCAGGATCAAGGTCCCGCTGCAGAGACCGATTGGCGGGCGGGACATCCAAGGCGCTGGTCTTTTCTGGCCGACCGGGTCGGTGCTTTATCTGACCGAGTCCCCGCACGGTCTGCTAATAGATCGGGTGCCCCGGGTTATCGGCTTCGCGCCGGGCCAAGCGGTTCAAGTGCTGCGAGCGCAGAGCTTCCGCGCAGTAATCGACGCCGGCCGCGGAACGGCGATTGTTGCGCAAAGCCCCGACAGGGGGCGGGTTCCCAAGGACACGGACACACGTCATCAATTCTCCGGCACCGTCCACCTCACAAAGGGCCAGTGACCCGGGACCTGTGGGGCACCGATTTCCAATTAAGCGAGTGCGGGCGTAGGCGAATTCGGGCCGGCCGTTCGCCATTTCAGACCGCTACTTACCGTGGTTCGCCTCCGCACCGGGTACGGAAGCGGTGCGCCGTTGGCGTTCACGTCTCTGATGAGTCTCGGACTGCTGAGTCGGCGATGAGAGTCTGGAGCAGTTCGATGTCGTGATGATCTTGAGGCCGAAGATCGTAGCCTTCATGGTTTTGTAATTGTCTGGGTGCGGACATGCAACGGACGGCTTCGCCGTTGATGTGGCCGACGACGCTCGGTGGGATGTAGTAGGGCTTGTCGTCGAAGCCGATCTGTTCGGTTCCGCCGTCCGGTAGTCGTGTGCTCGGGTGCAGGTCGATTCGATGTCCTGCTGTGTGGGTGAGTTGGACGGTGACCTGCCGGTACCGATCGTCGCTGACCGCGTATCCGGCCTCACCTAGCAACTCAAGGGCTCGGTCCAGATCGGATCGCACGACGCCGAGATCGAGGTCTTTATGGTTGCGGGTTTGTTTGCCGACGAGCGCGTCAACGCCCCATCCACCGTCGACCCAGGTGTTTATGCCGGCGTCGGTTAATAGGTGCAGAACGCCAAGGACTCGCTGCGCGGTCATTTGGGGCACGCGGCGATATTAGGAGGGCAAACGGTACGTTGCACCGGATTTTCTCGCTCGGCCGTGCGGTGCTCTTGAACTCTATGGGCCTAATTCGGCAATTGATCGGAGGCGGGAGTCAGACAGGGCGCTGGATCGTGAGCATGAGAGCTTGCCAGGGAACCCTTGCTGTTCAAG
>JBEDUI010000147.1:0-10156 GCA_040414495.1 Mycobacteriales bacterium | reverse complement strand
TACTACAAGAAATGTCGATACCGTCCCCCTGCCGCGGAGCGCATCAGGGGGAGCGAAATGCATCAAAGCTTGCACGTCGTTCGCGCGGAATTGGCAATTCCTTTGGCAGCTCGACGAGCTGCAACCTCCCCACCATCGAAGGGATAGGCATGCAAGTCAGGCGACAACGCCGAGAAAGTTCGGGGCTTCTGCTCTCGAATTGGACTGGCCATCGGGTGCGCATCGTCGCAGCCGGTACCGCAGCCGTTCTCGCCGTCGGCGGCGGAATGGCCTACGGCAGCACGGTGGTGTTCGGCAATAACCACGTCGGAACGCAGTACCCCAACGGTATTCAGGTGTCCGACGACCAGATGATCAAGCCGATCGGCGACCGGCTGCTCACCCAGTTCGGCAAATTCATGGGCTCGTCGGTCAGCCCGGACGGGCGATTCGTCGCGGCGACCAGCACCGACAAGTCGGTTGCCCTGCAGATCTTCGACCTCTCGACGTACAAGCTGATCTGGACGGTCGGGACCGCATCCGGTGTCAACCAGACGCTCTCGGATGGGACCGTCGGTCAGGAAGGCCCGACGTACTCGCCGGATGGCAAATTCCTTTGGCTTCCCGAGCAGGACGCCCTGACCCGATTCCCGGTCAACGCCGATGGCACCCTTGGTACGCCGACCCGTTTCCCGCTTCCGACGGTGGGCACCCACCTGTCGGGTAATGACCGGAGCACGGTCGCCAACTCCGCGCTGGTGGGCCAGGTCAAGTACTCGCCCGACGGGTCCACTCTCTACGCCGCGCTCAACGGGCAGAACAGCGTCGTGGCCATCGATCCGACGTCCGGCGCGGTCAAGCACACGTGGAACGTCGGCATCGCCCCGCGCGAGCTCGCCTTTGTGGGCGGAAAGCTCTACGTGAGCGACGAGGGCGGCCGGCAGGCCAAGTCCAGTGATACAACCATGGACTCGTACGGCTCGAATGTGCCCGCCAACGGGTACCTGGGCACGTCGAGCACCGGAGCGGTCAGCGTCATCGACACCGCGAACCCGGCCGCGGCGGTCGGATCTATTGCGGTCGGGCTGCACCCAACCGCGATGTACGTTAAGGACAACGCGTTGTTCGTTGCGAATACGAACAGCGACACCGTCTCGGTTATCGACACCACCAAAAACCAGGTCGTACAGACGATTGAGACCAGGCCGTGGCCGTCGTCGAGCACTGGGTACGAGCCCGACAGCATCGCCCTGACCAAGGACGGCCACCTGCTGGTCAGTCTGGGCCGGGCCAACGCGGTCGCCGTCTACCAGTACCACGGCAATCCGCAGGATCCGGTGAATTACATCGGGTTGCTGCCGACCGACTATTACCCGGCGACCGTGGCGACCGTCGGCGACAAGATCGTCGTTACGAACACCCGCGGCATCGACGCGCGCGGCCCGGGAATCACGACGTCCAAGGGACAGGGCACCAACCCGGTCACCGGCCACGACACGCACAGCACCACCGCCTCGCTGACCCGCTTCACGCTGCCGAGCGACAAAGAAATCGCCGGGAAATACACCGACACGGTCTTCGCCCAGAACGGCTGGGGCAAGAACGACGTACAACAGTCCACCGGTCGCAAGGCCGCGGCTGTCCCGGTCCCGAGCCGCATCGGTGACCCGTCGACGATCAAGCACGTCTTCCTGATCGTCAAGGAAAACCGTACGTACGACCAATTGTTCGGTGACATGTCCGAGGGCAACGGCGACCCAACGCTCACTCAGTTCGGGGAGAAGGCGACGCCGAACCAGCACGCGCTGGCCAAGCAGTTCGGTCTCTACGACAACACGTACGACGTCGGCACAAACTCGGCCGAGGGCCACAACTGGATGATGCAGGGCGACAACCCCGAATACACCGAATCCTCCGCCGGTGAATACCAGCGCAGCTACGACACCGAAGAGGACGTGCTCGGTCACCAACGCTCCGGTTTCATCTGGACCTCCGCCGAATCCGCCGGCGCGAGCGCCAAGAACTACGGCGAATTCGAATACATGGAGGGCCGGCCGTCCGGCACGTGGCAGCAGTATTACTGCGCGACCAAGAGCGTCGAGCAGGGCGGCGACCCCGCCCAGCTGACCGCTCCGGATCTGAAGGGCAATTACGGCTCGTCGATCCCGTCGCTGAATTCCATCGCCGACCCGCTGTCCCCACCGTTCGACCTCTCGATCCCGGACATCTACCGCGCCCAGGTGTGGAAGCAGGACTTCGAAAAGAACGGCCCGGCGGGCTTCAACATGGTGTGGCTGTCCAGCGACCACACGGGTGGGCCGACAACGTCCGAGTCCGGGGTAGCCGACAATGACCTGGCCGTGGGTGACATCGTCGACACGATCTCGCACAGCAAGTACTGGAAGGACTCCGTCATTTTCGTCGCTGAGGACGACAGCCAGGACGGAGCCGACCACGTCGACGGGCACCGCGCGCCTATTCAGGTCATCAGCCCCTGGGCCCAGCACGGTAAGGTGATCGACACCTATTACTCGCAGATCAGCATGGTGCGCACCATCGAGCAGATCCTCGGCGCCCAGCCGCTCAACGAGAAGGTCGCCGCGGCCACGCCGATGTACGACGCTTTCACCAACAAGCCCAATTACACGCCTTTTAACGCCGTACCGAACCAGGTTCCGCTGACCGAGGGCATCGCGACCGCGCCGTCCTGCGGTCTAGACACCCTGGGTCGCACCGGCACCGCCGCCACCGCGCTGAACAAGGCGGAGGTCGCGAAGACCGCGGTTCCCGCGAACGAGAAGACCACCGCCGCGGCCTGGCAAACCTGGCTAGCTCAGCAGCACACCACCGGGAACGGCGCAATTCCCGACTACTCGAACCCGGAGCAGATGAACCGGTTTACGTGGTATCAGGCGCACCAGTGGAAGGTGCCCTACCCGGGCGATAAGAAGATCTACGCTCCGGCGCAGGCCCCGGGTGCGTACATCCCGAGCACGGACGGCAACTGACAATTCTCGGTACGACAGCACAACGCGACGGCCCGCCGGATCTCCGGCGGGCCGTTCGGCGTATTGACATTGCAAACGCTGCTACTTAACGGCGCGGGCGCCGCCCGGTGGCTGTTCTTGCGTCACTCCGCTTCTTGTTCGAGCAGTGTGGTCGTGGTGGCGTCGGTCTGGCTGAGTAGGCGCGTGGGGTGTCCATAGCTGAGCGTCAGCGCCACCTCGCCAGCGTTGGCCGGCCGGTCGGGATACTGCTCGCCCGCGAGGCCACCGTCGAAGTCTCCGCTGTTGCGGCCGGACCACCAGGCGTATTTGTTGTTGAAGACGACGGCGTTGTTCGGGCCATCTTTCGGTCCTTCCCGCAGCAATTGCCATTCGGCGCCCCGCCGACCGAAGAATACGACGCATCGTGCGGTGATGTACGGAGAAATCATTAGCCCGTATACCGCTGGCCATGATGCACCTTTTCCACGAACGCATCATCGCCAGCTATTCATCTCCGCGATCTCAGTGCTGCGGCGGCATCTGCGGCGGCGCCCGTGAACCCGTAAACCGTTGCCACACACGGGATCTCCGCCTCGACCTTGACCGACATGCGGTCGACGAGCATCGAAAAGGCCCCCGAACCTATCCGGTTCGAGGGCCTTCGCGTGGTAGCGGGGCAGAATGTGAACGACATGCGCCTCCCGAACGTGGAGAGCTTAGAAACCACCCCGGCGCAACCTGCTCACCTTTCAGCCGTCATTGGCAGGGACAGAAGGGCGGCTACTTTTTCGGCTGGCTTGGCATGGTCTGATCCGCGCCAGGGATCGGGGGCAGCGGCAGTTTGGCTGACTCAGTACGGGCGGTCACGAAGGCCGCGCGGGCGGCGGGGTCGAATTCTGGGCTGGTCGGCGCCGGCTGCGGATTACCAGGGGTGAGCGCACTGGTGAGGTCGCCGAACGTTTGGCGCCGCCAGCGGCTGATGTTGGGGAATGTGACCGGGCCGCGGCCCGACAGGCCCCCAGCGGCGGCGACCGATTCAATCAGCCGCAAACAAGAGGTGTGGTCGGACACTCCCGAGAAGATGTTCCCGCCTACTGTCCAGGGCGAAATAATTGTGCACGGCACCCGGAACCCCGCACCGACCGGCCAACCCCCGCCGATCGTCCCGGTGCCCTGCGAGGACACCTTGGTTACGAATTCCTCGGGGAAATCAGCCTTGTTCGGGGTGGGCGGCACGACGTGGTCGAAAAACCCGTCGTTCTCGTCGTAGATAAGAACGAACACCGTCGTATTCCACAATTCCTCATTGGACGCCAGGGCGTCGAGCTTTTGCGCGATGCCCTGGGCGCCGAGGGCGGACTGCGGCGGCGTGTTGCCCGGGTGTTCCTGGTTGTTGCCCGGATAAAGGAATGACACGTCGGGCAGAACCCCGTTGGCGCAGTCCTCTTCGAAAGGGTGCGCCGGGTCGGTCGCCGCCGTGGGATTGGCCGGATCGCCGATTCCCCCGGGCGTGCCGTTCCCGAAAAGCGTCCCGACCCCCTGCGCAGGAAGGCTCATGGCCGCGGGACCATTTATGACGTCCGCGAAACGCGGCCAGGTGCCTTTGTTGCCGCCGGTAACGCCGTACCACTTGTAGCTGATCCCGGCCTTGAAAAGAGTCGCCGCACCGCTCTCGTACGTTTGGACCGGAATGGTGGCCGTATCGAGGATGGGGCCACCGCCGAGGCCCTGGGGGTCGTTGGTGCCGTTTTGCCAGAAAATCCGGTTGGGGCTGGTGGGACCGAGTACCGAGCAGTGGTAATGGTCTCCGAGGGTGAAGTTATCGGCCAGCGCCCAGTGGAATGGGAGGTCGTCGCGGGTGTAATAGCCCATCGTGTATTGCCCCGTGACCGGGCCATTCTGTGCCATGTGGGCGGCCAGCCAGCCGTCCATCGCCCCCAAATTCCACGAAGCGTGCTGATCTTCCCAGGCGTGGCTCAGCGAGCTTACGGTCGTCGCCCCGGTGTTAACCGTGTCGAGGTGGAACGGCTCCAGATAGCCGTCCGGATTGTTGGGATCGGGCTGCTGGAACACCGAATTCCCATTCGCCAGACGAATGGCGTGGGGATCGGAAAAGCCAGCCACGCCGGGGTAGGCGCCGTAGTAATGGTCGAAGCTCCGGTTTTCCATCATCAAGAACACCAGGTGCTTGACCTGGCTCAGGTCGAAGCTCCCCTTACGGCCGGCGGTCGACGCAGAGGCGGCTTGCAGCAGACTGTCGGGTAGGAAGCCCGCAAACCCTGCGGCGCCGGCGATGGCGAGTCCACCGCCGACGAACCCACGACGCGAGATCTTGGCCTGCCACGGCTTGGAAGCGAACGTATCCTTGCGTTCTTCAGTCACGAAATGATCCTTTATTTCTCGTAGCGGTGGGTGATCTTGCAGGTCACGGAGCGACCGGGCCAGGGGCGGACCCGGATTGGGCCAGGCCCGTGACCTGCGAAATCCGGCTGTTGGACGTATCCGAAATCCACAGCGTGGCGGTGGAGTTATCGACGGCCACCGCCGTGGGGCCGTTGAGTTTGGAGGCTGTAGCCGTCCCGTTGGTCTCGGCGCCGGCGCCCGGGGTGGCGCCATCGGTGCCCGCCTGGTTGACCACGGTGAAGATGTTTCCGTCGGGGGTGACCTCCCGGATGGCGTTGTTCAACCGGTCGGCGATGAACAGGTCACCGGCCGGGTCCAAAGCCACGCCCTGAGGGTCATCCAGTTGGGCAGAGGTCGCCGGGCCGCCGTCGCCGCTGAAACCACCCCGGCCGTCGTTGGCCTGGCCGGCCGCGAAATCGCCGGCAACCGTCGTGATCACCCCGGTGGCGGCGGCGACGCGCCGGACCACGTTGTTGGCCGCGTCGGCGATATACACGTTTCCGGAAGTGTCTAGCGCGACCGCGGTCGGCTCGTTGAGCTCGGCTCCAGTCGCCTGGTGGCCGTCACCCTTGTAGCCGGCCTGGCCGTTACCGGCAAAGGCGACGATGATTCCGCTCGGCAGTACCTCGTCCACCCGGTTATTAACGGTGTCCGCGATGAATACGTCGCCCGCCGCGTCGACCGCCACGCCCTGGGGCGTGTCCAGCTTTGCATGGGTTGCCGGTCCGCCCAATCCTCCGTGACCGGCCACGCCTGTTCCGGCGAAGCGGGTGATGATCCCGCTGGAAATGTCGACCTTGCGGACAACGTTGTCGCGTGTATCGGCAATGTAGACGTTGCCCGCCGCGTCCTCGGCGGTGCCGGTCGGCCCGTTCAAAGTGGCAGCGCTCGCCGGACCACCATCCCCGCTCTCGCCGACTCCCGTGAAAAGCCCCGCGAAGGGCGCCGATACGCCCGTTTTGGTGTCCCGCGCCGACACCTGATTGCGGCTGGTGTTCGACATGTAGACCATGCCGTTGAACGCGGAAACGCCGACCGGCCGGCGGAGGCTGGTGTCTACCTGGGTGAGGGTCCCTGCCGGTGGTGGCGTCGCCGTCGCCGTGAGCTGCGGGGTTGGGGCGGCGTAGCTGGTGCCGACGAATCCGGCACTGGTCAGCCCGCCTATGAGCGTTGTCGCCGCGAGGGTGCGACGCACGAGATGAGGATTCATAAGGGCCAATCTCAAATCCTCTCCCCCACGAAGCCCAGCTACTTCAGCGACCTCGAACCGAACTCAACATGAACATTCGACGGGGCTCACAGGATTCACCAGATGTGTATGTCCAGCTCTGTCCCACATCAGGTGCGTGTCACGACCGGGGTTGGGCGGGTGATGCGTACCCGCAAAGAATTGCAATCGAAAGCGCGCTTCAGTTACAACGATCCCGCGAGTCACCCACTCTTAGCACCCAAGCGGGCAACGACGGGCACGACATGCGGTGGAAGCCAGCACTGAACAACGCTTTCGCCGTGATCTTCAGCGACCGATCCCCGGCCGTCGAAACCTGTAAACCAACCGCCAGAAACACCGATCACGGAAAAGACCCGCACAGTCGACTAGGACGTTTTGATCTTCGAGGTGAGCGCGTTTTGAAGTGTGGTAAGCGCCTGTTTGGGCGTGGCTTTGAGGGACAGGAGACTCTGGGCAAAAGCGGTCATGACGGGTGTGCTGTCGACCAGGGTGACGTTGGAGAACAGCGCCGCGCCGCCGGGTGCCGCCCAGGTTTTGCAGATCGGCTGCCAGGCCGATATGCATTTTGCAGCGTTGCGGTCGGCTTGGAATTCCTTGGTCGCGGCGATGGATTTGAGAACGGGAAGACCGATCCCCGTGCTCTTGGTCCACAGCGGTGCCATGTTCTTGTAGTAGTACGTCATGAACGCCTCGGAGCCCTTCTGGCTAGGCGTATTGGTGTACATCATGATGTTGTTGGGGAAATAGAGTGCGCCCTGCTTGCCAGAGTCACTCTTGATCGGATCGCCGACGACGATGTCACTGACGAGCGACCCGCCGAGCTGGTTCGCCAGACCAGGTCCCTCGTATCCCATCGCGAACTTCCGGGCTTTCCATTGATCCTGTGCATTGGTGGTCGAATATCCAACGCTGCCAGGATCCATGTAGCCCTTCTTGATCATCTCGACGATGAAGTTCAGCGCCTCGATGTTCTCGTTGGTGACAAGATTCGGCTTCTGCTCCTCATCAAATATCCCGCCACCGTTGTTGATCATGAGTCCGACGATGATCTGGAACCCATTGCCCTGGGCGCCCGAGGCGATCCCGAAGCCGTACGCACCGATCTTTTTGAGCGCTTTGCAGACCGTCAGATAGGACTGCCAGTCGGTCGGCGGTTGGACTCCGGCCTTCTCCAGCAGTGACTTGCTGTACCAGAGCACGCGCATGTCGAGGTTGTACGGAACGGCGACATAGCCCTTCTTGGTCTTCATCGTGTCGAAGAGCCCGGGAAGAAAATCCTCGTACAGCGGGGTTTTCTTCCAATTCTCAAGCAACCCATCGGCAAGGGCGATCTTGCCCTGCTCGGCAAACTGGAACGCTTGCGTCCCACTGCCGGAACTGACCGCCGGTCCCGTGTTGGATGCGACGGCCGAGGCGAAGGTCGTCGTGAAGTTGGCCCATTGCACCGCCTGGTAGCTAGCCGAGGGCAAACCATTCTTGGGCTTGTAGGCGAGGGTGATCTTCTTGTCGAGCGGATTGAACGCGGTCCCGCCCCACGGCATGTTCCAGAACTTGATCGCCTTGCCCGAACTGCCGCCCGAGCCGCATCCAGCAAGCGTCGCGGTCACACCAAGACCACCGGCCAGCGCGAGAAAGCCTCGTCGGCTGACCCCTGCTGGCCCCAACTGGTTCGTCATCCGAGTCCTTCTCCCTTGGGCTTCCGGCGGGCAGCCGGCCGTTGGTCGTTGAAGTCGCAACCCGGCAGCAATTAAAGTTGCGCAAATTCCGACGGAGTCCTGCGCACGAGATTGTGACATCCTTGTCCTACAACGGCAATGTCTACTAAACTTTCGCAAACTTGAGGGGGTCTAGTACGTGAGTAGCCGCGGAGGCGATGGTCGAAAGCAGACGGCTCGTCCGACGCTGGCGACCGTCGCGGCCGTCGCCGGCACGAGTGTGCCGACCGTTTCCAAGGTCCTCCGCGGCCGCAGTGACGTTTCTGAGGAGACGCGCGACCGCGTCATGCGAGCCGTCAACGACGTCGGTTACGGGCGGCAACGCGCGGATAGAAGTAACGGCACCGCACGATCGGTGATCCCACCGGCAATGATCGATCTGGTCGTCAGCAACGTGGAAGGCACCTGGGCGAACCGAGCGCTAGCCGGCGTCGAGCGCGCCGCCACCGCCGCCGAGACTGACGTCGTCATCACCATCGCCCGCCCCGATGGGAATTGGGTGAGTCGTCTGCTGCGCCGGCCGTCCGGTGGAGCGATCATCGTGCTGGTCGACCCGACCGCCGCCCAGCTGGGAACGCTCACCGCAGCCAGCATCCCCGTCGTCATGATCGATCCGATGAGCCGCCCGCCCCAGGACGTCGCAAGCGTCGGTGTCACAAATTGGGAGGGCGGCCGGGCGGCCGCTGAGCACCTGCTCGACAGCGGCCATCGCCGCTTCGGCATCGTTGGCGGAATCCGCAAAAACCTATACAGCCGCGCCCGGATTGACGGCTTCCTCTCCGGACTCGCTGACTACGAGCTGACGGTCCCGCCCTCGATGATCTCGTACGGTCACTGGCAGCGCGGATCGGCCGCGCATGCGGCATCTCCATTGCTTAAGTGCCGAAATCCGCCAACGGCCATCTTTGCTTGCTCGGACCAGATGGCCCTCGGGGTGATCGATACTGCCCGAGATCTGGGCATGGGCATTCCCGAAGATCTCAGCGTCGTGGGCTTCGACGACGTTCCCGAGGCGTCGTGGTCAACGCCCGGCCTGACCACCGTCCGGCAGCCGATCGCGGAAATGGGCGAGGCCGCATTTCGTATGCTGCTGCGGATGCGGACATCACGAGAAGCCGGGCAAAAGATGCCAATCCATCGTGAGCAGCTTTCTACCCATCTCGTCGTCCGGAGCTCTACCGCGGCATTTCGAGGAACGACAGACTGAGCTGCGCGATGTCGCATCGCCCTGACCTCCAACCGGTGCCCTGGCGTCAGGACGGTGACGAGTCTTGTTCGTCTTCGCGGTCGAGGCTGACCGCAGTCGCCGACTCGGTTATCACCTCGACCTCGACCGTCTCGTCGTCGACAGCGTCGACCGCGCCATCCAAGGCCACTAGCCTTGCCTCATAGGCTTTGACCTCGGGCGGGCTGGGTCGCCAACCGGAATCGGATTCGAGCACCGGGTCCTCCGGCCGGTTCGATTCGGCCAGCGCCAACTCCTCGGCCACCTCCACCTTGAGTTCGTGGATGAGCGGGTCATGAGACATGGAGTTTCCTTCCAGCGCGCTCACATTCTCGATGACAATCGAAGCATTCCGGGTTGCCGGCAATGAACTCGAACGCCTGCGATGCTGCTGTCAGGCTGATTCCCTTGACGGTCTACTTTGGGTGATCGTTTTGGACGCGTTGATCGTCTTTGAGGACACCGGGATGTACCGGGTCAATCATGTCGTCGTATTGCGGGTACTGGTTGATGAAAGCGCGCACGACCGGACAGATGACGGTGATCCTCGTGCCGGTGCGGCGGATGTCCTCCAGTGTCGCGCCGATGAGCTCTGTCGCGACGCCGTGGCGCCGAT
>JBEDUI010000146.1:0-21506 GCA_040414495.1 Mycobacteriales bacterium | reverse complement strand
GATCGCGGGTTGATCAGCCGACTGTCTCCACCGTCACGGAAATCGAGCAGCCAGCGGATGAATTCCGTCGGTTGTCGGTATTCGATCTCGTCAAGATACGCTTGCCTGATTCTGATCAACCGCAGTTGCTGCTCGGGATCGAGCCGATCGAGCATGAGCGTCGTCACGTCCCAGGCAGCGCTGATGAGTTCGGTTGGACATTCGCTGATATCCAGGTCGAGATCGCGGCGGTATGGATCGGTCATACGTTCCGTCCCCTTTATTGCACGACCAGCCGCCATTCGGGCGTGGTCAGTGGAAAACCTAGAAGCGAGGTCACGCGGCCACGCTGTATACGTCCCGGTCGTAGTGGCGGTGCTGGCCGATCGCGGCGGCGAAGGTCTCGGCAAACGCCGCCGGATCAACGGTTTCGGCTGCGGTGACGACGCCGAGCTGGTCGACAACTCCGTCGTCCACATCGGACGCGTACTCGGTGGTGGTGAGAGCGGCCTGCCGCAGCAATGCCACGCCAGCGCCGAGTGCGCCCACCGTTTTCTGGTGTTTGAACGCCTGGACCGCGTACTGCACGGCCTCGCCGATACTCGCCAGCGTTGACGCGCTTTCGGTACCGGGCGCGACCAGGACGGCGTCGTAGAGCACTGAGGACATTGTCGAGAGCGCGCGGTCAACGGATATCGGTGCGGCCTCGACGGCGTTCAATGATCCGTTGTGCGGTGCCAGGATTTCGCACACCAGCCCTCGCTCGGTCAGCTTGTCCACAATCGACCGCAATGGTTCGGCTGACACCCCATCGGCAGCGAGCACCGCGATCTTCCGCGTGGCTGCCGTTGGCGGCTGGCCGGCTTGACTGAGCGCGGGAGACGCATTCTCGTGCATTACGCCGTCCACGTCCGGCGTGAATACCCCGACCGCGGCCGCAACGGCATGGGCGAGGTCGTGATCGATCCGCCCCAGATGCTCGACCACCCGTTGCCGAATATGCGGATGATCGACCTTGCCCAGCTCGAATTGGTACGCGGCAACAATGTGGTGCCGCTCCCAGTCGCTCATGCTGTTCCAGAACAGCCGCGCCTGGCTGAAATGGTCTGCGAAACTCGGGCTGCGGCGTCGGATCACCGCTCCATCGACGCGCTCGGCGAAGTGTTGATAACCGCCGTCGGCGGGGTCGGTGACCATTGGGCAGCCGCCGCCGAGTGAGTTTTTGTGGTACGCCGTGCGTCCGACGTCGATGCGGTGTTGACCATATCCGTCGCGTTGGTCGTGGTGTACCGCGGCCACCGGGCGATTGACCGGCAACTGTGCGAAGTTCGGACCGCCGAGCCGGATCAGCTGCGTATCCAGATACGAGAAGAGCCGGGCCTGCAACAGCGGATCATTGCTGAAGTCGATACCCGGTACGACGTTGGCAAGGTGGAATGCGACCTGCTCGGTCTCGGCGAAGAAGTTATCCGGATTACGATCGAGCACCATCCGGCCGACCACCCGCAGCGGAACCTGTTCCTCGGGAATGAGTTTCGTCGGATCCAGCAGATCGACATCGAAGTCGTGCTCGCGCTCCGGCGCGACCAGTTGCACACACAGCTCGTACTCGGGGTAATTGCCGGACTCTATTGCCTCCCAGAGGTCTCGGCGGTTGAAGTCCGGATCGGCGCCAGCGATGACCTGTGTCTCGTCCCACACCAGCGAATGAGTCCCCAAACGCGGACGCCAGTGCCATTTTACAAACGTACCGGCGCCAGCGGCGTTCACCAACCTGAATGTGTGCACGCCGAAACCCTGCATCATCCGGTAGCTTCGCGGCAGCGCGCGGTCGGACATGAGCCACATCATCATGTGCATCGTTTCCGGCTGCTGCGCAACGAAATCCCACAAGGTGTTGTGAGCCGAGGAGGCCTGGGGCATCTCGTTGTGCGGCTCTGGTTTCACCGCGTGCACGAAGTCGGGAAACTTGATGCCGTCCTGGATGAAGAATACGGGCATGTTGTTTCCGACGAGGTCGAAATTCCCCTCCTCGGTGTAGAACTTCGTGGCGAAGCCCCGCACGTCGCGTACGGTGTCGGCCGACCCGCGTGATCCGGCCACTGTGGAGAAGCGTACGAAGACCGGTGTCCGCCGGCCGGCTTCGCCCAGGAAATGAGCCCGGGTCACGTCGGCGAGTGGTTCGGTGCATTCGAAATAGCCGTACGCGCCAGCCCCGCGGGCATGGACGACCCGCTCCGGAATGCGTTCGTGATCGAAGCGGGTCAATTTCTCCCGGAAATGAAAATCATCCATGATCGTGGGGCCACGATCGCCGGCCCGCAGCGAGTCGTCGGTATGGTCGACCCGCAGCCCCTGATCCGTGGTCAGGTGTGATTCGGTGTGGTCGACGCGCGCGGTATTGAGCTGCTGCTGTTTGCTGTCATCGCGATCAGGCATCGCGTGGCTCCAGTCATTCAGGTTCGGTCGTCTTGCTGACGGCTACCCCCTGGCACGCGGCCTTACACGAACCCCGCATTCTGCTTTATCGCCTTTTGCTGCGATTTGCCGAGCGGACAGCGGCTATTTACTCGAGCGCCTGCTGCAGCGCCGCGTACCCGTACTGCAGCACGTCGGAGCCGAACAGCGCCGCTCCGGTAGCCGCCACGAGCCGGGTGAACCGCGGCGCGATAACAAGCCCACCAGCCAAGGCGGTGGCGATCCACTGTCCAATACAGAACGGGCAGCTCATCAACTCGCCAAGAGCCTGCTGCGCGCCTTGCCCGCGTACATCCTCGCTCAGTTCGGCTGGCGCTTGCGTGCCCTCGTATTCGGTAAATGGCGCCCGCAGGGGACTGGTGACCGGATCCTTGCTGAGCAGGCGGGCGAACTTGTTGGTCGCGAGCGCCAGCATCGTCACGTCCCACGGCGTGAGCCGCGCGGGCGGCTGTTTGTGCATTGCCCGCGCGAGCGCCGAAATGCCGCCAACAGCAGCCGTGTACGCGCTCATCGTCCCCACATATCCACCCAGCGGCCGATCGTGTCCGTGCGCGTAATGCCGTTGGATGGCCGTTGCCTTGGACCGTAGCTGTGTCGTTCCACTCATCAGACTTCCGTATCTGTGGACGTTGCCGGTACATCTGGCGATCGGGCCGGATATGACCGGCTGATCGAGCATTCTGCTACCCCACAAAGCGGTTGGTAATCGACTCGTGGCTGGGTAGGGAGCCAAACATGGATCACGAACAGGCTCCGGTGTTGGATGCGCTGGCCGACTATGACCGGCGCGACCGCTACGGCTTCACGCCGCCCGGCCATAAACATGGGCGCGGCGTCGACGAGGCGACGTTGCGTGTGTTGGGACCCGATGTGTTCCGTTCTGATGTACTCGCGATCGCGGGGCTGGATGATCGCGGCTCCACCGGGCAGGTGTTGTCGCGGGCGCAGGAATTGATGGCCGATGCGGTTGGAGCGCAGCACGCGTTCTTCTCGACCTGTGGCAGTTCGTTGTCGGTGAAGGCGGCGATGCTGGCCGTCGCCGGTGGGCAGGAGGACGGCCTGTTGGTGGGCCGTGACGCGCACAAGTCGGTGATCGCCGGACTGGTGCTGTCCGGGATGCGCCCGATCTGGGTACGTCCGCGTTGGGACGAGCAACGTCACCTCGCGCATCCGCCCGCGCCGGCCGATGTGGCCGCGGCGCTGGACGCGTCGCCGGGTGCGGCTGGATTGCTGATCACCAGTCCCACTCCGTACGGGACTTGCGCCGATTTGGCAGCGATTGTTCAGGTCTGCCACGAGCGCGACAAACCGGTGATCGTCGACGAAGCCTGGGGTGCGCATCTGCCGTTCCATAAGGATTTGCCGACGTGGGCGATGGACGCCGGGGCGGATATCTGCGTGGTGAGCGTGCACAAGATGGGTGCCGGGCTGGAGCAGGGATCGGTCTTTCACCTGCAGGGCAAGCTGATCGATATCGACCGGCTGCAGGCCTGCTCGGACCTGTTGTCGACCACCAGCCCGAATGTCCTGCTCTACGCGGCAATTGACGGTTGGCGCCGGCACATGATGCGTGCTGGGCGGCGGCTGCTCGATGACGCGCTGGGCCTGGTCGACCGCGTACGCTCACGTATCGACCAGATGCCGGGGCTGGAGGTGATGGAGCGCCAACTCCTTGGGCAGCAGGCTTCGCACGATCTGGATCGGCTGCAGGTCGTCATCGACCTGGAAGCGCTGGGAATCAGCGGATATACGGCGGCTGACTGGCTGCGGGCCGAGCGCGCTCTGGACGTTGGTCTGTCCGATCACCGCCGGATCGCGGCGCAGTTCAGCTTTGCCGACAACGATGAGACAGCCGAACGGCTTATCCGTGGCTTGGCCGATTTGGTTGCGATGGCGCCCGGGTTACCGCGCGCGCCTCAGGTGCGGATTCCACCGCCGCGCTCGTTCGAATTGGAAAGGGTGATGTTGCCTCGGGACACGTTCTTCGGCGCGGTGCGATCAGTTCCCGCACCCGCCGCCGTGGGCTGCATCGCGGCCGAGCAGATCACGCCGTATCCGCCCGGAATTCCCGTCGTGCTGCCCGGAGAACGGATTACGAGGGACGTCCTGGATTACCTCAGCGACGGCGTTTCGGCCGGCATGGTGATTCCGGATGCAGCGGATCCCGAGCTGAAAAATATCCGGGTGAACATGTCACGCTGAAACCGCATCGTGCGTTGTGTGACGCTACGGTGCCGGCGGGCCCGATGCGGCTATGTCTCGGCGAGAAGGCCGCAGCGCAGGCGCTCCAGGCAGGCGGCGAGGAGCCGCGAGACGTGCATTTGTGATACGCCGATTTGTTCGGCAATTGTGGTTTGCGTCATATCGTCGACGAATCGCATGCGCAGAATACGGCGGTCCCGCTCGGGGAGGCCCTGCAGCAGCGGTCGCAGCGACTGCCAATCCTCGGCCAGTTCAATACCTGGATCAGGGCCGGCAGACGGCTCGGCGCTGTGTTCCTCATCGGACATCGGGCTGCTGAGCGAGGTCGCGCTGTAGGCGGACCAGCCGCATTCCATGCCTTCGAGGATTTCTTCCTCGGTCAGGTCCAGATCCCGGGACAGGTCCGCAATCGTGGGCGAACGGCCAAGCTCCTGGGTCAGCCGATCAGTGGCGTTCGTAATGGCCAGACACCGCTCCTGCAGCGCGCGAGGCGCGCGTACCGACCAAGTGTGGTCCCGGAAATAGCGTTTGATCTCGCCCAGCACGGTCGGCGCCAAAAACGCGGTGAACGAACTGCCGCGATTGACGTCGAATCGGTCCGCCGCCGCGACCAGTGCTACCGCGGCGATTTGGTCCAAGTCCTCAGTCGGGACGCCGTGATAGCGGAACCGATGGGCCAGACCGGTCGCGAAACCAAGGTAATGGCGAATAGCCTGATCACGGGCTGCTCGCCGATCCACGTCGGTGGTAGCCCGGTGCATGTCAATCAACAGCGCCATGCCCGGGTCGTCGTTAGCGGTACGGGAGTATCGTTGGGATTCGGTGGCAACCGACATGACTGGTCCTTCAGTCGTGCGGGCGCACCTGAACCACGTGGGAGACTCATACGCTCCGCCTGCTTGGGCCGGTGCAGCCTGTTGCGCCCTCGATCCTCCCCAACCGGCAGGGTTGGTAAACCAGAGTTCGGGACCAATGTTCGCCTCATATTCACGTGGGGCGCGGTCGCTCCAGCAAGCCTGGTGATGCCAGGTTCACAGGCTGCTCAACGCCTGTGGCGTCTGCGTTTTAATCATGGTGTTGGCCCACCGGATCTGCCGGAGGTTCTGCGGATGACACTGCGCGGTCAGGGATAGTAGGTCCTTTTCGTGTCGCGCCTGCGCGATCTGCGCCAGCATCTCCCAGGCGAGGGAATTGTCCGAGGCCTGCAAATACAGGTGGGCCAAATCTTCCAGAAGCTGGATCCCCGGCTCCGGCCGGCGGCCCGTCACGGTGGATACGGTTGCGCGCAGTCGTTCGGTGCTGGCGCGCGGCTCGTCGGCTTCCGCGTCGAGCTTCAGGTCGTACCGGGCGCCTTGATCGGCGAGCCGCCGAACGTGCTCGCGCGACCATTCCGCGAGATCACGAGCTACGTAGTGCACCTCGTGGTCGACGTGGTGGCGCTCGGCGATGCGCAATAACTCGGTGACGATAGATTTCTCGCCAGAATGGATGCGCCGTAACGCGTAATCAATACCGTTCATTGCTGTGCCTCGGTGACAACGGAGAGCCGAACCGCGGAGGTCTTGAAGAGCGGTTGTTTGGACACCGGATCCCAGTCGGTGATGGTGGCCTCGTTGGCCGCGCGTCCCGGTTCGTCATCAGGCGGCGCGGCACCGGTGGTGTCCCAGTAGCCGTAGTGGAACGGCACGAACACCGTGCCCGGCCGCAGGTTGCTCACGCGCAGCCGTCCTCGGATGGTCCCACGTGGCGACGTCACGTCGAGCAGATCACCCTCGCGCGCGCCCAGGGCACCGGCGTCCTCATTGGACAGCTCCACCCATACATCGGGGGCCGCGTTGTTGAGTTGGGGTGCACGCCCGGTCTTGGTGCGGGTGTGGAACTGGTAAATGGTGCGGCCGGTAATCAGCTGGTACGGGAATTCGTCGCTCGCGTCTTCGTGCGGTGGCAGGTACTGGGCCGCCTTGATAATCGCCTTCCCGTCAGGGTTCAGAGCCCGGTACTCGGTTTCTTCCACCGAGGCACCGGTGGCGAGATCGCGCCCGTACGATTCGCAATCGTCGGGCGCGGCGCGGAAGTCGCCCTTCGTGTACAGCCGCTCCGTCCCGTGCGGGGAAGTCTCGGTGCACGGCCACTGGATTCCGCTGCTTCCACGGAGTTTCTCGTACGTCAGTCCGGAATAATCACACGGACGTCCCGCGCTGCACCGTTGCCACGCGGAGAAGGCGGATTCGGCATCCTTCCAGCGGATGAGCGGTGCGCCGTCCTTGTCGCGGAAGTCCATCCGTCGGGCGTAATCGATAAATATATCCAGGTCGGGACGCGCCTGACCGGGCGGCTCGATCGCCTTCTCCGACAGGTGGACGGTACGGTCGGCGTTGGTGAAGGTGCCGGTTTTCTCGCCCCAGGTCGCCGCGGGTAATACGACGTCGGCCAGTTCCGTGGTCTCGGTGGGGAAGATGTCCTGGGCGACGACGAAGACGTCGTCCTGGCCGAGGATCGAGCGGACGCGGGATAGTTCAGGCAGCGACACAGCCGGGTTGGTGCCGCTGATCCACAGCATTTTGAGGCTGCCCTGCTCGGCATATCGGAAGATCTGCATCGCGTGCGTCGGCGGGCCGTAATGCGGAATCTGCAGGGGATCGACATTCCACAGCTCGGCGAGCTGCGCAATATGCCGGTCGTTCTCCCAGTTCCGGAATCCCGGCAGGTCGCCGTTCGCGCCGCATTCCCGGGTATTCTCCGCCGTGGGTTGCCCGTTCATTTGCAGCACGCCGCACCCCGGTCTTCCCAACATTCCACGGACCAGCGCGAGGTTGTTGACCTGCACCGCCGCCGCGGTGGCTTGATGTGACTGATAAAAGCCCTGCAGGACTGTGCACAGTAGACGTTCAGCGGAGGCGAGCAGTTCGCCCGCGCGGCGAATGTCGTCGGCGTTCACCCGGCAGACATCGGCCGCCCATTCCGCGCTGCACCCAGCAACCTGCTTGGATAGTTCATCGAAGCCGACGGTATGTTCCGCTATGTAGGCATTGTCGATGCTGCCGGTCTCGATGAGGTGATGCAACAGCGCGTTCATCAGGGCCAGATTCGTTCCCGGACGAGGTGCCAAGTGAACAGTGGCCCGCTCGGCGACCGGCGTACGCCGCGGATCGACCACCAGCAATCGGGGTGGCTCGCGGCCGGCGAGTCGATCGAGCATGCGCATCCACAGAACCGGCTGTGTCTCGGCGACATTGTGGCCGAACAATGCGATCGTGTCCGCGTAATCAACGTCCGAATAGGAGGCCGGTTGTCCGTCGCAGCCGAAGGTCTCCTTGAGCGCCTCGGCCGCCGTCGCCGTACACAAACGGGTGTTGCCGTCGAGATGATCGGTACCGATACCGGCCCGGGCGAGCGTCGTCAGTGTGTAATAGTCCTCGCAGAACAGCTGCCCACTCGTATAGAAGCCGATCGAGCTGGGACCGTGCTCGGCGAGCAGCTCGCGACTCCGATCGACAATCCGGGCCATTGCCGTATCCCAATTGACTGGCGCTAACCGCCCATTGTGCCGAATCAGAGGCTGGGTCAGCCGATCCGGTGACGCATTGGACTGCCAGCCATAAATGTCTTTCGGGTCCAGGCGTCCCCGGTTCACCCGATCCAGCGCCCGCCCGCGGACACCGACGATTCGTCCATCCGCAACGGCGATATCCATCGCATCCCCATTGGAATGCAGCAGCGACGCCGATTGGACCCAGCGGTCAACGTCGGATGATCTGACGCCCTCGCCCAGAAACTCGTCGACCCGCTGCGGCCACTCATCGCCGCACGAGTACGGAGTGCGTTCGCCCCACGGATCGGCGATGCGGTCCAGGCCATACGAATCGTTCACAACCGCTCCTACGTCACCCAGATTCGGACCACAATGTCGTACCCCGATTGTTCGGGTCCACGCGCGCGACCCGCATCGCGGTCGAGTTAGGACTCAGAACAAAGTGAATGTCTGCTCTGCGTGCAACCAACCCGGATGCCGTATGCATTGACCGCTGGCAGGTGGGTAGCACGCGAGCATGCGTTTGGGAGTGCTGGATATCGGCTCGAATTCCGCCCAGCTTCAAGTGGTGGATGCCTATGCCGGCGCGCCGCCGTTGCCGGCGCACGCCGTCAAGGAGCCGACCCTGCTGGCCGACGAGATCCAGCCCGATGGCTCGATCAGCGACGTCGGAATTGACCGGGTGACCGACAGCGTGGGGCACGCCATCGAGGCCGCGCTGCGCCTCGGCGTGGGCGAGCTTTATGCCTTCGTCACCTCGGCGATCCGCGACGCTGCCAACCGGGACCAGGTGCTCGATAGCGTTGAACGCGGATGTGGCATGCGACCGCAATATTTAACCGGCGAGGAGGAGGCCCGCTTTACCTACGCCGCCGTACACCGGTGGTACGGATGGTCGGCGGGCCGGATTCTGCTGCTGGATATCGGGGGTGGCACGCTGGAAATCGTGCTGGGTCGTGATGCCGAGCCGGACCTGGCGGTCTCGTTGCCATTAGGCGCGGGCCGGCTCACCCGATCGTTCCTGCCTGATGATCCACCGACCCGCCTGCAGTTGAAGGCAATGCGTCACCACATCGAGGCGACACTGCGCGAGATAGCCGACCGGCTGCGTTGGGAAGGACCGCCGGCGCGGACCGTCGCCACGTCCAAGACGTTCAAACAATTGGCCCGGTTCGCCGGCGCCCCGCCGCAGCGGCGGGGACCTTTCGCCGAGCGGACGCTGAGTGCGGCCGACCTCAAGGCCGCGATTCCCCGACTAGCACGATTGCCGGCGGCGGAAAGGGCGCATTTACGGGGAATCTCCGCACCGCGGGCACGGCAAATCCTCGCTGGCGGCATGATCGCCCGCTCGACGATGAAGGCGCTGAACGCGTCGGTCGCCGATATCTGCCCGTGGGCGCTGCGGGAGGGAATCCTGCTGCACCATCTTGCCGCTGCGCACCAGCCGCAGGACCGCCACCTCGCGTTGCAGACAATCACAGCCGAACGGCCAGAGCCCGCGACCACCGCGTTGCGGCCGATCACGGGCGGCGTTCCGTCCATCGCCGGCGGCGAGGGCGTTTCCCGTTCTTGAGGGAATGCTCGGGTGATGGGTTAAATCGGCAATTGCCGGGTAACGGTCCTGTGTCCGGGCGTTGGGGTCACGCTTGGACGGCGATTGGGAACCGAAGCCCCGCACTATCTGGCGGCCACGCCGGCGGTGCGGGGCTTCGCCATTTCAGTACGCCCGTGTTGCTGCCTTTTCGCCCGGGCCACTGTCGGGCAGGCTCCCGGTGGCTATGAGTGTTTGGGCGACGAGATGAAGCTTGGTGTTCGTGCTCTGGGAGTAACGGCGGAGCGTGGCGAAGGCCTGGTCGTCGGTGAGCCCGAAGCGTTCCATGAGAATGCCTTGCGCCTGGCCGATCTGATTGCGCGTGGTGAGGGCGGCGTGCAGGTTTTCTTCTTCGAGCGCCGAAGCCAGCGCGACGGCGGCGTGGATCGCGAACAGGTGCGCGATTGCGGCGTCGTCGCCGCCGAATTGGCGCGGTGCCTCGCCGTAAAGGTTGAGCCCGCCGATCCGACGGCCGCGGGCCCGCAGTTGCGCCGAGAGCACGCTGACCAAACCCAGGTCGCGCGCCGCGGGTCCCCAGCGTGGCCAGCGCGGGTCCCGGCCGGTGTCCAGGGAGAGCAGGATATGCGCCTGCTCGGTTGATTCGACGCACGGACCCTCGCGTAGTTCGTACTGCAATCGGTCGGCCTCGTCGACCACCGGGTCGGTGACTCCGATGCTGGTGAACCGGCCGTTGCGCTGGTTCAACGTGATGCCGGCGTGGGCGGTGCCGACGACCTGGCGGGCGAACGACACGATCTGTACCGCGGTTTGCGGGACGTCCTGGGCGCGATTGGCCTCGCGCGCGAACTGGGCCAGGTCGTTATCCAACTCATTCATGGGTCGACCTCTTGATCGAGCTGTGGTAAAGCTACGCCCAGCCCTACCGCCCAACACCGGCCGGGTCAAATTGGGCAACAACATTGAGACCAATTCGAGCAATGCGCCGGTCAGAATCGTCGGCGGCCCACGTAATATAGCTGGCCCTTATGCTGGCAAATGGCCAGTCATGACAATGACGTCCTCTTGGTCGCCATCTCCCGTCAGTCGTCCGGTAGAAACAAGGAAGTCTTTCTTTGTCGCCAACAGCGGGCCGAGCCGTCCGCGGTGCCATGCATATACGGCCGGACGCAGACCGGCCGATGCGATCCGGTCCCAGGTGGACTGTACGTCGCAGACCACCGAGTGGATCAGCAGCAGCGTGCCGCCGGGTCGCAGGTGCTTCGGCGCCGCGTCGATGATGCGGTCCAGGACCATCCGGCCGTCCGGGCCGCCGTTGATCGCGCGGTTCACTGTGGACGGTTGATCCGGCCAGGGACCCGGCAGATACGGGGGATTGCTTGCGATGACGTCGAATTGCATAGGCTGGATCGCATCGAACAGATCGCCGTGGCGCGGACGCACCCGGACTCCGTTGAGCACTCCGTTCAGCCACGCGGTCCACGTGGACAGTGCCGAAGAATCGACCGCGGTGACCGACGCGGCGCCGGCTCGGGCCGCGGTTATCGCCACCACGCCGCTCCCGGTACACATATCCAGTACGTGATCTCCGGCGCGGACCGTCCGGGCGACCGCAGCGGCCAGTTGGTAGGAGTCGCTGCGGGGGCGGAAAACGGTCGGCGGCACGAGCAGGCGCATGAGCCTGGATTTCCCTGTTCAGCCTGACCCGAATCGTCCAGGGATGAAGTTCGGGCGGTCAGGGAAGGTGTTGCGCATGACCGGTATCCCGGATGCACAAGCATTGCACCGCGTCTTTGATGCCGCCGAGTCATGCACCGTGGGCATCGAGGAGGAGATCATGCTGCTCGATCCACGGACGCTGGACCTGTGCCCGCGAGCGGCAGAGGTCGTGGCTGCCGCACGCAGCGACGCGGTGAAACCGGAGCTTCCCGCCAGCCAGCTGGAAATCAGTACGCCGCCGCTGCCGACTGTCCCGGATGCGGTGGCCGTACTGGCCCAAAGACGCCGGGAATTGGCCGAAGCCGCCGCGGGCAAAGGGATTCTGGCCAGCGCTGGAACGCATCCGTTCGCTGCCGCCGAGGGTCGGCTGGCCGATGAACCCGTATATGCCGCTATGGCACGGGAATACGGACAGGTGGCGCGCAGACAGTTGGTGTGCGCGCTGCAGGTCCACGTCGCGGTTCGGCCGGCGGGTCGGGCCGTCGCCGTCTATAACGAATTGCGGTCGTATTTGCCGGCATTGGCGGCGTTGGCGGCCAATTCCCCGTTCCACGCAGGTGTGGACACCGGGCTGGCCTCGGTACGGCCCAAACTCGCCGAAGGCCTGCCTCGCCAAGGGATTCCGCCGCCGCTGGCCGATCTTGATGCCTTGGCGCGAGAGCTGCAGTGGTCGGCGCGGGCGGGTGCGCTGACGCATGCCGGTCAATGGTGGTGGGAACTTCGGCTGCATCCTCGGTTCGGCACGGTGGAGGTCCGGGTGCCGGACGCGCAGACCACAGTGGACGAGGCGGCCGAGATCGTGGCCGTCGTGCATGCATTGTGCGGCTGGCTCGCCCAGCGGCATGACGCGGATGCGCTGGAGCCCCCGGCGCCGACCTGGCGGATCGAGGAAAATCGCTGGTCCGCCTGCCGATATGGCCTGGATGGCACGATGGCTGACCTCAATACGGGCATTCCACACTCGACCCGCGATCACCTTGCCGGTCTGTTGGATCGAATCGAGCCGACCGGGCGGGAGCTCGGCTGTTCGGCTGAGTTGGCCGCGGCTCGGGACCGGCTCCGCCGGCCCACCGCGCCGGACCGGCAGCGCGCCGTCGCCGACCACTGTGGATTGCGCGGGCTGGCCTCCTGGCTGGCCAGCCGCTTCCTTGCGCGGAACGCCTGAAAAGCCAGGCGTTTCCTGGCTGTAAATGGGTAACACGTCGTCATGAGATTGCCACGGGGGCGGGGGCCGATCAGCGACGCGCTGTGCGCCGCGCTCGTCGGCGACTCCGCTGTCCTGCCCGGACTCGCGGTCCTCGTTCGTTGGCTCGACGAGGTCCCAAACCCTTTGCACGATGGCGATTTCCAGCTCGCGATGGCGTTGAGTTATGAGCTGCACTTCCGTGGTCTGGACGGCGTCGACGACTCGTGGGAATGGCAGCCGGACCTGCTGTGGCTGCGCTCGCTCATGGAGTCGAGATTCGCGGCGGCGTTACGTCAGGCCGTTCCCGCGGCAGATCCCGGCGCAGCCGAGATTTCGGCTGCCCTTGGGCAATTGGTCCATGCCAGCGGTCCGGGGCAGCTGTCCCGGTATCTGGCCCGTAGCGCCACGCTGCCGCAGTTTCAGAGTTTCGTGGCGCAACGCTCGATCTATCACTTGCGCGAAGCCGATGCGCACACGTTCGGAATACCGCGGCTGACCGGCCCGAGCAAATCCGCATTGGTCGAGATCCAGAGCGATGAGTACGGCGGCGGGCAGCCTGGACGTACCCATGCGGAATTGTTCGCCCAGCTGATGCGGGAAATCGGACTGTCCGATAGGTATGGAGAATTCTGGGACGACGCATTGCCGGAAATGTTCGCCGTACTCAATGTGATGTCAATGTTTGCGTTGCATCGCCGACATCTGGGTGCGCTGCTGGGACACCTCGCCGCATTGGAAATGACCTCGACCGACCCGAACCGCCGCTACGGAAACGGATTGCGCCGGTTGGGCTTTGGTCCGGATGCGACCCGTTTCTACGACGAACACGTCGAAGCCGACGCGGTCCACGAACAGTTGGCCGCGGTGGATCTGTGTGGTTCCTTTGTCGCTGAACACCCGGATCAGCGGGCGGACGTGCTGTTTGGCGCGGGCGCGTGCCTCGCCCTCGATGACCTGTTTGCCGGCGCCCTGGTGGCCAGCTGGTCCGCTAATCCCGCTTCGTTGGCCGGCCATCGCCAGCCGGCGCGGTGAATCCCGTCTTGTGATGTGAACCGTCGCAAAACGGTTTGCGGGCCGATCGGCCACAGCGGCACAGCGCCACCGTGCGTCGTTCACACGCCACCTCGACGCCATCGGGTCCCACGATCCGGAACGGCCCGCGCACAATCAGCGGGCCGTCACGATACGGGCTGATGGTCGCCGCGCGCTCAGCATTCATGCAGCTACTTTGCCCGCGCGCGCACCGACAAAACTCACCGGTGTCGGAACGGCACCTGTTGCCGGGCCAGCTTCAGCCAGGATTCAAGCGTCTCGGATTCCTCGTATTCACTGTCCAACAGGAACAGACCCGGCGTCGGGCAGCTCGCCCCGAGCTCGGCCAGCACCGGTTTGAGGTGAACCTCAACGGCCAGTGAATGCCGCCAGTTGCCGCCGAGCATCAGGGGTATGGCAACGACGTTGGCGAGCTGCCCGGCACTGATCCGGTCCAGGAAGAGCTTCAACAGGCCGGTGTACGTGGCTTTGTATGTAGGGCTCGCGAAAACCACCACGTCGGCCGCCGCGACCGTGGCGACCAACTGCGCCACCTCCGGATTGGACCAGTCCAGCAGCGCTGGGCCGAGGTCGGCCAGATCGATGGTGTGCTTGGGCGCTACGCCGGTAAGCCGTTCGGCGACCAGCTGCGCGGCGGTGTACGTACGTGAGCGTCGTTTGGGGTTGCCGACGACGACTGCGACGTTCAGATCACCGGCTGATGGTGAGACGGACATGGGGAATTCGACGCTCCGCTCCGTGAGTCCCTGTCATCGCGCTCGCGATAACCCGACGAAACCGTAACCCGCCGGTTCGGCCACCGCAATGCTGCTTCCGCCTCAGGTAGTTTCGGCAATGTCTACTTCCGCTGTAGGGATTGCATGGAAGGTCGCCCGCAGTTATCGTCGGAGACGGGCATTAACGACCGACTCGTATATCCGAGGTGGATGACGTGAGCAGACGGCCGGAAGCGGACAGTGCTGTCCCGGCCGCTCTCGTCGGCCCGAATTCACCGAGCGTCCCGATCATGCCGCTGTGGTTGACCCTGACCCGACGCCGGGTCGTCGACTTCATGCGTATCAACAGCTCTTTCTGTTGTAGGGCGTGACTCTTGAATCCTGGGCACCGCGCAGCAGGCCGAGGATTCAAGAAACACGCCCTAGTCCCGTAAGGACATTTCCCGTCAGCGCTGGTCGCCACGGGGCGATGGCGCGCGCCCATACACAGAAAAGCAGACCGAAAAGGATGTTCATGTCGCAGCCTGCGCGTAATCAGGCCCGAAGCCCGGTACTCGATCGACGCCTATTCCTCTCCGCCGCCCTCGGCAGCGCCGCCTTGACTGCATGTGGAGCCAAAGCCAAGGCGGCCGGACCCGCATTGGCATCCTCCGACCCGTTGCCGAAAAAGGTGCCCTCGGGAACCAAGCTGAATATCTCCTCTCCGTTGGGTTCGACCAAGCTGGGTTTGCAGCTCTCCGGCCTGCTCGGCCAGATCAAATTCTCCGTACCCCAGTGGCCAAACCTGAATGCCGGCCCGGACGTCATCAATGCGTTCCGGGCGCATTCGCTCGACCTGGCCAGCAACGCCGGTATCCCGCCGATCCAGGCGCATTTCCAGGGTAGTAAAGCTCATATCGTGGCGGTCAGCCTCACCCGCAAACCCAGCTACGTATTCGCCACCAAGCCGTACAGCAATATTCAAAATGTTGCCGATTTCGGCGGTAAAAAGCTTGCGTTCTCGCAGGGGCAGGCGCAGGGCGTGGTTTTGCTGAGGGCCTTGCACGAGGCCGGATTGACGCCCAAGGACGTCACCCTGGTGCCGCTGACCAGCGACCAATTCCTGACCGCGCTGCAGGCCGGCCAGGTCGACGTCGCGCCGCTGAGCACATTGGTGGTCACCCAATACCTGACCAAATACGGGCAAGACGGAGCGCACCAGATCAAGACCGATGTTGTCGACCTGCTGAGCATTCTGTGGGCGCCGGACGACGTACTCGCGGATTCGGCCAAGGCCGCGGCCATTGCCGAATTCATCCCGCTGTGGGCCAAGAGCAAGGTCTGGATCTGGGAACACCCGGAGCAGTGGATCAAGCAGTACTACGTCAAGAATCAAGGGGTTACCGAGGCACAGGCGAAACAGATTGTCGCGTTGAGCAATAAGCCGCTGTTCCCGCCGAAATGGGATGAGGCGCTGGCGTGGGAGCAGGAGACGGCGAAGCTGCTGGCCCAGGGCGGTTTTGTGAAGTCGTTCAACACCGATGGGCTTTTCGATCGGCGGTTCGAATCGCTGGCCGCCGACGCGGTTTCCGAGACCTACCGGAGGTGAGCAATGGCTGAGACGATCACACGGCGCGAGTTCGCCGCCGCCAAGGTGACCGCCGCACCGCGACGCCGCCGCAGCCGGGGATTGGCGCCGGGCAAGCGCATTCCGTACGCCCGCCTACTCGGCCCGATTCTGCTGCTGGGCGCATGGTGTCTGGCCTCGGGCACCGGAGCGATGGATCCGCGCACGTTGCCGGCACCCTGGACGGTGGTGCACACCGGCGCGCATTTATGGACCGCGCGGACCCTGCCAACGGATATTCTGGCATCCTTACGCCGCGCGGGATACGGATTCCTGATCGGCGCCGCCAGCGGTGTGGTGCTGGCGCTCGCGGCCGGGCTGAGCCGGATCGGTGAGGCCCTGATCGACGGCACCGTGCAGGTGAAACGGGCGATTCCGTCGCTGGGTCTTATCCCACTGTTCATCCTGTGGCTGGGTATCGGTGAGTCGTTCAAGATCGTGATCATCGCGATCGGGGTCTTTATTCCGATCTATATCAACACCCATTCCGCACTGTCCGGAATAGACAGTCGTTACGTCGAGCTGGCCGAGGTCGTACGGCTGAATCGGTGGCAGTTCATCCGGCAGGTGGTGATTCCCGGATCGCTGCCCGGATTCTTCGTCGGGTTGCGGCTGGGCGTGGTCGGCTCGTGGCTCTCGCTGGTTGTGCTCGAGCAGATCAACGCCACCAGCGGCCTGGGCTACATGATGTTCCAGGCGCAGAACTACGGCCAGACCGACGTCATCGTGGTGGGTCTGTTGATTTACGGCGTCTTCGGATTCGTCTCCGACGCCGTCGTCCGGATAATCGAGCGGAGGGTGCTGTCATGGCGGCGCGCGCTGACGAGCTGACTCGGCCGGCGGTCCGGATCGAGGAGTTGACCCGGACGTACGGGGACCGTGCCGTATTGGACGGGTTGAGCCTGGACATTCGCCGCGAGGAATTCGTGGCGTTGCTCGGCCGCAGCGGGTCGGGTAAAAGCACGCTGCTGCGGGCGATTGCCGGGTTGGATCACACGGTCGCGGGAAGCGGCCAATTGCAGAAACCGGACCGGGTGTCGGTCGTTTTCCAGGACGCGCGCTTGCTGCCCTGGCGGCGGATTCTGGCCAACGTCGTCCTCGGCGCCACCGGGTCGGATGTACTCGAGCGCGGTCGCGCGGCACTGGCCGAGGTGGGCTTGGCCGGTCGGGAACGGGCCTGGCCGGCCGAACTCTCCGGTGGTGAGGCGCAGCGGGCGGCGCTGGCTCGGTCGCTGGTCTGGGAACCCGAGCTGCTGTTGGCCGACGAGCCGTTCGGCGCGCTGGATGCCTTGACCCGTACCAAGATGCATACGTTGTTGCGCGAGCTGTGCGCACGACACCGACCCGCCGTGCTGCTTGTCACCCACGATGTCGACGAGGCGATCGTCCTGGCCGATCGGGTGTTGGTGCTGGAGGACGGCGCGATCGGCCTTGACGTGCGTATCGACCTGCCTCGGCCCCGGTCCTATCGCGACCCCCAGGTCGCCGAATACCGCGAGCAGCTTTTCGCCGCGCTCGGCGTCGTTGACGATCACGAAGGAACTGCCCAGTGACCACCCTGCATCTGAACGCATTTCTCATGAGCACCGGACACCACGAGGCGTCGTGGCGGCTGCCGGAAAGCGACCCGTTCGCCAATACCGACGTTGAGCACTACCGGAATCTGGCCCGTATCGCCGAACGGGGAAAGCTGGACTCGCTGTTCCTGGCCGACAGCCCGACACTGTTCGCCAGCGTGGGTCGCCGCCCGTCCGGCGTCATCGAGCCGTTGACGTTGCTCACCGCGCTGGCTGGCGTGACCGAGCACATTGGACTGATCGCCACCGCGTCCACTTCGTACAACTCGCCGTACAATCTGGCCCGCCGGTTCGCCTCGCTCGACCACGTGAGTGGCGGCCGCGCCGGTTGGAACGTGGTGACGACCGCGACCCTCGACGCGGCGCGGAATTTCGGTCTGGACGAGTTGCCCTCGCATGCCGAACGGTACGAGCGGGCGGCCGAATTTATCGACGTGTCGCTCAAGCTGTGGGACAGCTGGGAAGACGATGCCGCCCTGGGAGACAAGGCGGGCGGCGTCTGGGGTGATGATGCGAAGATTCATCCGGCCCGGCACCGTGGCCGGCATTTCTCGGTCCAGGGTGCGTTGAATATTCCGCGCTCACCGCAGGGTTATCCGTTGCTGGTGCAGGCCGGTTCGTCGGAGGACGGGAAGGGCCTGGCCGCGCGATATGCCGAGGCCGTATTCACCGCGCAGCAAACTCTGACCGAGGCCCAGGATTTCTATTCCGACCTGAAATCACGGACCGAACGCCTCGGTCGTAACCCTGACACGATCAAGATCCTGCCCGGCATCGTGCCGGTGATCGGAAGTACCGAGGCCGAAGCGGCCGAACGTGAGGAGGCGTTGGAGCAACGGATTGTCCATGAATACGGGCAACGCCAACTTGCCCGGCTACTACGGATTCCGGTCGAGCAGCTGGATCTGGACCGCGAACTGCCGGCCGATCTGCCCACTGAGGACGAGATCGAGGGGGCGAAAAGCCGGTACACGCTTATTGTGGAACTGGCCCGCCGGGAAAAGCTGACCGTGCGGCAATTGCTCGGGCGACTTGGCGGCGGGCGTGGGCACCGGACCTTCACCGGCACACCCGAACAGGTGGCCGACGCCATCGAGGAATGGTTCCGGGCCGGTGCCGCCGACGGCTTCAACATCATGCCGCCGGTGCTGCCGTCCGGGCTGGAACTGTTCGTCGACCACGTAGTGCCGATCCTGCGCCAGCGTGGGCTTTTCCGGCACGAATACACCGGGCGCACATTGCGCGAGCACTATGGCCTGCCGCGTCCAGCCAACCAACATCTGGCCGAGCGCGCCGTATCCGTCTGACCCTTATCCCGTAAGGAGAGTTCGTCCATGACCATCATCAGCACTGGCATCAATCTCAATATCCGCAAGGTCACCGCCCGAATCGGAGCCGAGGTCAGTGGCGTCGACCTCACCGCCGATCTCAGCGCTGACGTCGTCGCCGCCCTGCGGGCCGCGTTGAACGAACACAAGGCGCTGGTCTTCCGCGACGTCAACCTCGACGATGCGGGGCAACAGCGATTCGCCCGCCATTTCGGCGAATTGACCACCGCACACCCCACCGTACCCGCGGTCGAGGGCGCGCCTAACGTGCTGCCGGTCGACAGCGAACGCGGCCGCGCCAACAACTGGCACACCGATGTCACGTTCGTGGTCAATCCGCCGCAGGTCAGCACGTTGCGCAGCATCGTCATTCCGCCCTACGGCGGTGAAACGCAGATCGCGAACTCGGCCGCGGCCTATCGCGACCTGCCCGAGCCGCTGCGCAATTTCGCCGACACGCTGACCGCGGTGCACACCAATGCCGGCGACTACGCGGTTCCGCTGGAGGCGGTGGATGAGGCGGCCCGGGAACGCCGCAAGATATTCACCGCGATCAAATACCAGACCGCGCATCCGGTCGTACGCGTACACCCGCTGACCGGCGAACGTGGCCTGTTCATCGGCGGCTTCGCGCAGCGCATCGTCGGACTGTCCACAGCGGAATCGCGCGACATTCTGCGGTTGCTGCAGGCGTACGTCACGCGCCCGGAGAACGTCCTGCGCTGGCGCTGGGAGCCGAACCAGCTCGTGATGTTCGACAACCGGATCACCCAGCACTACGCGGTCGACAATTACGATGACCAGCCGCGCCGATTGAACCGGGTCACCGTGGCCGGCGACGTGCCGGTCGGCACCAATGGGCAGCGCAGCTATTCGATCGAGGGCGACGCCTCGCACTACACCCCTGTCGCCGCGGCCTGATGAACAGGAGTCCGGAATTCTTTTGGTACGTCCCCAATACGATAGAACCGGGCCATCGCGGGGATGACACGGCGGACGGCTGGGGGAGCCTTGATTTCTCGGTCGAGTTGGCGCAACTGGTCGAGCGGCATGGCTTTTCCGGCGCACTGATCGGCGCGGGATGGGGTCGCCCGGATACGTTCACGGTCGCCACCGCGTTGGCGGCCCGGACGACGACATTCCAGCCACTGGTGGCGGTCCGGCCCGGGTATTGGCAGCCAGCGCATTTCGCCAGCGCTGCCGCGACGTTGAACCGGCTGACCGGTGGGCGACTGCAGGTGAACATCGTCAGCGGCTTGGACAATGCCGCCGCGTACGGCGATGGTGAGCACGAGTCGGCCCGCAGATACGACCGTACGAAAGAGTTTCTGCAGCTTGTCCGTCGACTGTGGAGCGAGGAGAGCGTCACATTCCGGGGCGAGTTCTTCAGCGTGGCCGATTCGACCGTCGTTCCGCGCGGTGCGCCGCCGCGGCTTTATTTCGGAGGCGCCTCGGCTGCCGCGGAGCGGGTGTCGGCCACCGAAGCCGATGTCCAGCTGTTTTGGGGAGAACCCCTGGACGGCATCGCCGAACGGATCGATCGCCTGAAAGGGCTGAGCGAATCGCTCGGTCGCACCCACGCCCGGTTGGAATTCGGCCTGCGGATCACGACGTTGGTCCGTGATACCACCGAGCAGGCTTGGCGAGATGCCGAGGCCAAGGTGGCGACAATGGCCGGGCGCGGCGATCCGCACCGGAACGGGCGTCGCACCGCGGTAGGGCAGCAGCGTCTCTATGATCTGGCCGCGCGGGGCGAGGTGGTCGATTCCTGTCTCTACACCACGCCCGGTAAGTATGGTGGCGGCGGCGCGGGCACGACCTGGTTGGTCGGTTCCCCGGACGATGTCGCCGCGGCATTGCAGAAATACGTGGATCTGGGCGTTACGCATTTCATTCTCTCCGACACCCCGTACAAGCAGGAGGTCGTCCGCATCGGCGATCAATTGCTGAACCGCCTTCGCGACACCGTATCGACAAGCTGATTCAGTTGGCTCGAAAGACAGGGATGGTGCGAATGAGCGTGGCGCAGATCAGCGCGCAGGACGATGCATCCAATCAACGATTTCGTGACCTGATGAGCATGGTGTGCGGTCCGGTCGTGGTGATCACGACCACCGAGGGGCAGCAGCCGGCCGGGACGACGGTGAGTGCGTTTTCGTCGCTGTCATTGCAGCCACGGCTGGTGATGTTGGCGCTGGATCGTACGTCGCGGCTGTTGGCCCGGTTGCGTCGTACCCGCCGATTCGGAGTGAACGTTCTTGACGCCGGTCAATCCGAATTGGCGACATTGTTCGCTACGAAGCGCGAGGACAAATTCGGCGGGGTCGAGTGGTCACACCGAGGCGGGCTGCCCTATCTGCATGGTTCGCCGGGTTGGGCGGAGTGCGAGGTGGAATCCCTGATGCCAGGCGGCGATCACGTGATCGTCGTCGGTCGGGTCGACGATCTGGATTATCAGGTGTGTACGCCGTTGATCTACTCCGGGCGGAGTTTCGGCACGCACGCGCAACTGTCCTCATGAGACTCGCGGTTCATCGTATGGCGCGCAGCAGCGTAGTAGCTTCGGTGATCGCGATTTGCG
>JBEDUI010000145.1:0-9625 GCA_040414495.1 Mycobacteriales bacterium | reverse complement strand
CGTGAGACAGTTCGGTCCCTATCCGCTGCGCGCGCAGGAGACTTGAGAAGGGCTGTCCCTAGTACGAGAGGACCGGGACGGACTGACCTCTGGTGTGCCAGTTGTCCCGCCAGGGGCACGGCTGGTTAGCTACGTCGGGAAGGGATAACCGCTGAAAGCATCTAAGCGGGAAGCTCGCTTCAAGATGAGGTCTCCCATCCTTTATGGAGTAAGGCCCCCGACTAGACGATCGGGTTGATAGGCCGGAGGTGGAAGTGCGGTTAACGCATGGAGCTGACCGGTACTAATAGGCCGAGGACTTGACCACAAAAACGCTACGCGTCCACTGTGCGGTTCCCGAGGTGCGGTCGTTTACGACCACATCTCCATAGAGTTACGGCGGCCATGGCGAAAGGGAAACGCCCGGTCCCATTCCGAACCCGGAAGCTAAGCCTTTCTGCGCCGATGGTACTGCAAGGGGGACCTTGTGGGAGAGTAGGGCGCCGCCGGACATTCTTCCCGATGGGGGTCACTTAGGTGGCCCCCATCGTGACGTTTGGACGGAGTTTTAAAGGGCCATGGCTGATAATCCAGAATCTTCTTATAACAACGGCGGCAGCCGCGATCGACGTTCCTCTGGTCGATCCGCGCGGTCGAATTCCGGCGACAGACAAGCCGGTTATCGTCCGGATCGTGGATCCGGCGGCGCGGGCCGACGGGATCCGCAGTCCGGTGGACGGCGCGGAGTCGCCGGAGGTGCCGGGCGCGGTAACTACCGAAGCTCCGACGATCGGGGCTACCGGTCGGATAACCGCGGTGATCGGTCGGACGACCGTGGCCGTCGGTCAAATGACGGTGGCTACCGGTCCAACGACGGCGGGTACCGGTCTGAGAATCGCGGTTATCGGTCGGACTCGTCTGCCGGGCGTGCAGATCGCGGCCGAGACGACCGAGCTGGTGAGCGGCGCGGCGGACGCGGGTTCGGCGGGTCCGATCGTTCGGCTGGCGCCGGCGGTTCAGGCCGCTCCGGTGGCTTCGGTCGCGGGGCGGGCGGTGCTGATCGGCGCGAGGGTGGCGATCGCGGACCGTCCGGCGGCAGGGGATTTGCGGGAAATCGCGGAGCTGGCGGCGGTCACGGATACGGCGGTGGTCAGAGCGGTCGGACCGGCTCCGGCCAAGGTCGTCCGGACCGCGGTGGTCCGGATCGCGGTCGGTCGGACCGGACGTGGTCGGATCGGACCTCGTCAGACCGCAGTTCGTCAGACCGCAGTTCGTCAGACCGGGGCGGACCAGACCGCGGGCGCCAGGGCTATGGCCGGTCCGAGTACGGCCGGTCTGGTCGGGAACGTTCGGGTGCGGACAGACCCGATCGGGGTCGCTTTGACCGTGGCCGGCCGCGTGAGGATCGGGCTGAGTACGGCCGGGAGCGGGATGACCGCCGGGAGCGACCAGGTCGCGGGGACGCTGACCGGTCGGCTGGCGGGCGCGGTCGAAGCTACGACTCCCGCGGCGGCGAGGGCCGCTCTTATGGACGTGACGACCGTTCGTACCGACGTGATGACCATTCCCAAGGACGGGCCGCGACTGGCCGGCGCTCATTTGACGGCTCAGATCGTTCAGGTTCTGACCGATCGTCGGGCTATCGGGCCGACGCTGGCCGAAACAGTGGCGGTCGTTCAGGCGATCGTGGAGCCCGATCCGGTGGTCCGCGTTCGGATTCGGGACGGTCGAGTTACGGCCAGGATCGTTCCGGGCGTTACGGCGAAGAGCGGCCGGGACGACACGGCGAGCAGCGGTCCGGGCGTGCTCAGCACGAGCGGTCCGGGCACGGGCCGGAGCGGTCCGAGCGTTATAGGCAGGACCGGTCTGGGCGCACGGGTTCTGGGGCGTACCGATCGGGGCGACCGGATCGTGGCGACGATCGGTCGGGTGCCCGGCACGGCGGGCCGCGGCCGGAGCGGTCGTCCGGCCCGAGCTACGCGCGGTCGGCCCGTCGCGAAGACCGGGTCCCCGACCCGGCGTTGCCCGATGATCTTGATCCCCGCCAGCTCGACCCGGACGTACGGCAGGCGCTACGCAGTCTCACAGCGCCGGTAGCTGATCGGGTCGCCAAACATCTGGTGATGGCCGGCCGGCTGGCCGACGATGATCCGCAGCAGGCCTTGGCGCATGCGCGGGCGGCCCGGCGGTTGGGCGGACGGTTGGCGTTGGTACGTGAAGGTGCCGGCATCACGGCGTACCTGGCTGGCGAATGGGCCGAGGCGCTCAACGAGCTTCGCGCCGCCCGTCGGATCAGCGGCGACAACAACCTGCTGCACGTGATCGCCGACTGCGAGCGGGCGCTGGGCCGGCCTGAGCGCGCGCTGGATATCGCTCGCGGACCCGAGGTGGCCGGCCTGCCGGTCGAGCTGAAGGTCGAAATGGCGATCGTGGAGGCCGGGGCCCGGCGGGACATGGGCCAGTTCGACGCGGCCGTGCTCGTGCTGCAGAGCGTGCCTGGCGCGTCGTTGTCCGCCGATACGACCCAGGACTGGACTCCGCGGCTCTGGTACGCCTACGCCGATTCGCTGGCTGCCGCGGGTCGGCAGGAGGAGGCGGTGAGGTGGTTTGCCGCCACCCGCGACATCGATGAAGACGAGATCACCGACGCGGCCGAGCGGCTGGCCGAGTTGGGCGGTTCACCGACCGACGCGTTGACCGTGGTCGACCCCAGCGCGGAGGAGCCTGCGATCGACGGCGTCGAGAACGTCGAGGCCAGTGCGGGCCCGTCCGGGCGCGACGTCCCCGCGGTGAGCCCAGAGCCGTACCAGTCTGATGTGGACGGGCCAGAGGTGAGCCAGGAGGCGTCGGACCAGGACGTACCCGCGGTGAGCCCAGACGTATCCGAGCAGGGCGTCACCGCGGTGAGCTCGGATGGTCCCGGGTCTGAGCCGGACGCGGGTGATCCGCCGCACGACTCGGCTGCCGAGACCGATGGGCTGGAGATCTCCTTCATCGAGGCCGTTCCAGCCGACGGTGATGTTGACGGCGCGGAGGATGCCCCCGATCAGCTTGGCCGGTCCGAGGATGCCGGCTCGGAGGATGGCGAGTCCGAGGATGCGGAGTCCGAGGATGCTGGCTCCGCGCATGCCGGGTCGGAGGAGGCCGCCGAAGCCGACCGGGAAGGGGCCGCCGATCTGCGGCAAATCGAGTCGCGGCACGTCGACGATCCGAGCGACGGAACTGTCTGACTCAGCGATGGTCCTGCCGCATGGCCGCGGCAGGACCACGCACCGTGCCGCATAGCCCTTTCTCGCGCCGTTCGCAACCGGCTGTCCACAGCTCCAATCCGTATCCACAGATCGATTTCGACGCGTTCGAACAGGCGTTCCCACCCGCACCCTGGAATCAGCGAACAGCAGATTCTGGAGGTCGTCGTGGCAATCGATATAACGTCGCCCGAGCGTCGGGGCAAGCATCGCAACTACGTACATCTGATCGGGGAGATCGACGCGGCGCCGGTGCCGCGCACATTACGGAACGGCACCCACATTCTGACCTGGCGGCTGAACGTCAGCCGGTCGATCACGCCCCTCGGGCTGCCGCTCGACGGTGGCAAGATCGACATTCTTGACTGCGTCACCGCGGTGTCGTCGCTGCTCTCGTACGCGGCTCTATGGGTGCCGGGTGACGTTGTGTCCTGCCACGGCGCGCTTCGCCGTCGCTTCTGGCGTTCGCCCGCGGGTGCCCGCAGCCGCTGCGAGGTCGACGTGGTCGCCGCGCGCCGGCTGCGCGGATCCGACGATCAGCCTTCGTCGTAGGGGCGGAAGACGATGCCGGTGGCGGGCTTGGGCGTGAACAGGGTCGATTTACGGGGCATACGGTCGCCGGCGGCGGCGACCGCCGCGACGTCGTCGACCGACGTCGGGTTCATCAGCAGCGCCAGCCCGTGTTCGCGTTCGGCCCGCTGCACCGCCCGGGCTGCGTCGTGCTCGTACTCGACCAGGTCTTCGGCCACCTGCCAAGCACCTGCGATGAGGATCCGATGCGCCACGGTGACGTCGAGTCGATCCAGCGCTGAGGTGGTGGCCGGTCCCTGCCGCGGCGCGCCGTCACCGGTAGCCGGGGTGGGCTGGCCGACGTATGCGAGCAGGAACCAGCGCTCGCCGTCGGTGATGACGAATGCCGGGCCGGTGTTGCCCGCGCTGGTCAGGACGGCCAGGGCCTCGGGCAGCGAATTGGCCAGCCCGCTGACGGTGAAACCGGCCGCCCGCGCGTGCAGGACCGCATTCGACACGGACAGCGAAGGGATCATCCGGTGAATCGCCTCGACGCGCGGACCGAACCGCCGCGCATCCACCAGATACGTAAGTCCGAAGTCCCAGGGTCCGGTGCCGCGACCGGCCTCGTGCTGCCGCCGTTGGTTGGCCAAATAGGTCGCATAGCGGTGGTGACCGTCGGCGATCAGGGCCCGCCGCGGATACAGCTCGCTGGCCAAGACCTGCAGTTGGTCGGAATCGGTGATGGCCCAGAGCCGGTGCGTTCGACCGTCGTCGGTCTGGGTGTCCAGCAGGGCCGAGCCGGCATCCACACCGGCCACGATGTCTCCGGTCGCCGCCGTTCCGTCGTACACCAGGTAGATCGCCTCGAGGTTGGCCTCGGTGGCCTCGGTCAGGGCCAGCCGGTCCGTGACCGGTCCCGGCATGGTGTTCTCGTGCGGCAACACGATGCCGGCATCGGGGTCGACCAGCGCCAGCGCACCCACCAGACCACGCGTGGTGGATGTCTCAGAAGACATTTCGTAGACATAGATAGCTGGCTCGGAATCCCGCTGCAGCACGCCTTTCGTGCGCCAATCGCGCAGCGTGCGGGCGGCCCGCCGGTATCTGCTACCCGGGCCTGTCTCGTCATCCCGTGGGAGGATGACGTGGACGGCATTGCGCGGGTCACTGTTTTCCAGCGCAGTCTGCTGTTCCGCGTCAATGACGTCGTAGGGAGGGCAGAGCAGGCGCGCGAGCGTGTCCGGGGTAAGGCCGGCATAGCGCAAGGCACGGAACGGGGCGAGGACGAGACCCCCGGGAGAGGGGATCGCCGAGCCAGACGGCGCGTGATCGCCAGTGGTCATGGCCGCATCGTAGGGTTGCCTGGCGCCGGATGCCCGCAAGGGTGTCGGCCGGGCGGAGAGGAGAACGCTTGTGGCCGCGTACAGCTCACACGAATACGACCCTTCGTCGGGCAACTCCCATCAACAGTACGAAGAGCCGTATCGGGAGCCGGTTCAGCCCCCCGATGTTGTCCCCGAAGGCGAGGTCTACGACTGGTACGTACGCGGTGTTCAGCTGCTCGAGGGGGGCAGCCCAGCTGCCGCGTTGACGTTGATCCAGCGCGCCGCCGACCACGAGCCCGAATCGCGCAGCGTCCGCGAGGCGTTGGCGCGGGCCCAGTTCGACGCCGGACAGTACGAGGATGCGGTGCTCAGCTTCGGGTGGATCGTTTCGGTGAATCCGGCGGACGACTACGCGCAGTTTGGGCTGGGCCTGGCCGCGGCCAAGACCGGCGACCTGCAGGGTGCGGTCGAGCATCTGGCGCTGGCGGCCGCGATGCGGCCGGACATCGGCCATTACGGGACCGCGCTGCGGGGTGCCCGCGCCGCGCTGGCTGCGAGCCGCCGGTGAGCACGTCGCAACCCACTTCGCCGCCGGCCGCACTGCTAACTGCGAGCCGACCACCAGCCGAAGCTTTCGATGTCGCGTTGCTTGACCTGGACGGGGTGGTCTACCTCGGCCGGCAGCCGGTGCCCGGTGCGGCGGCGGCGTTGGCGGCGGCACGGGACGCCGGAATGCGGCTCGCGTTCGTCACTAACAACGCTTCGCGGTCGCCCGAGGACGTGGTGTCGCTGCTCGACGAGGTCGGAGTGAAGGCCGAGGCCGCGGAGGTGGTCACCTCCGCCCAGGCCGCTGCCCGAGTGCTGGCCGAGCGGGTGCCGGCCGGCTCGCGCGTCCTGGTCGTGGGTGCGCCGGCGCTGCGGGACGAAGTCGCGCAGCGTGGACTCGTACCGGTCGAGAGTGCCGACGACGACCCGGACGCGCTCATCTGCGGGTACGCGCCCGATGTCGGCTGGCGGCAACTTGCGGAGGGGACGGTGGCGGCTCGTCGCGGTGTCGTCTGGGTCGCCACCAATACCGACCTGACGCTGCCCTCGGCGCGCGGACCGCTGCCGGGCAACGGCACATTGGTCAACGCGATCATCGCCGCCAGCGGCCGGCAGCCGGTCGTGGCCGGCAAGCCCAACCCGGCGTTGCATCAGGAGTCGGTGGACCGGACCGGGGCGAGGCGCCCGATCGTGGTTGGCGATCGGCTCGACACGGACATCGAAGGGGCGGTCCGGGTGGGCTGCGCCTCGATGCTGGTGCTCAGCGGTGTGACGACGCCGCTGGAGTTGTTCGCGGCTGGGGCGGTCCATCGGCCGACGTTCGTCGGTCACGACGTGGGCGGGCTGCTGCTGGACCAGCCGGCGGTGGACCGGGGTGAGACCGGTTGGGTTTGCGGCCGTTGGACGGCGGTGCCAGACGGTGATGCCGTGGTGCTCCGGGTTGGTGCCGGCCAGCGGAGTCCTACGGATGCGTTGGATGCGATCCGGGCGACGTGTGTGGCGTTCTGGACGTTCACGGCGGAGCCGAGGTCGCTGGATGAGATACGGAGCCGGCTGCAGGCCGGGGATGCGGACGCGGCGGCGTTATTGGCCGGGTGGGGTGTCGGGTCGGGCGGTCGTTAGCTGCGGATCAGAAGAAGCTGCGCAACTTGAGCAGATCGCGCATTCCGGCGTGAATCCGGAGTCGACCAGTTGCCCAGGCTGCGGCCAGGTTCAGGTTTCCGTCGACGAGCGCGATCAGGTCGTCGCTGGTCAGTTCCATGCGCACCTCGTTGCCGACCGGGTCGGCCCGCACAATGTCGTGCAGGCCGCCGTCGCGGAGCTGACCGATGAACGTGACGTCCAGGTCGGTGATGCGGCAGGCCAGGCTGCGCTGGTCGATCCGATCCCGGGTTGCCGCGTCGGCCTTGCCCAGCCGTGCCGCGATCGTCTGCAGCGCGGCTTCGCATTCCTCGACCGTTGCCATGGGCTCCTGTGCTCCTCAGATTGACCGCCGTAGTTCCCGACCGGCGTCCGGCCGCGACGGTATCGCACGTGCCAGTGCCGCTTTCGGGTATGGCCGGACTCGGACGGTAGCGTGGGAACGAACACACCAAGGAGGCTCCAGCATGGTCCGAGACGCGCTGCGTAGCTATCTGGCGCTTGCCACCGGCCTGGCCGACGTGCCCCGGCAGCAGGCAGTGCGGGTCGCGAAGGCATTGGTCAGCCAGGGTGAGGCTACGGCCGAACAGGCCGGTGCGATCGCCGACGATCTGCTCGGCACCTCGCGAGCCAACCGAGACGCTTTGCTGCAGCTGATCCGGTACGAGGTCGACCGCGGATTGGGCCGGCTTGGGCTGGCGACGGCCGACGAGGTGCGCGATCTGACCGACCGGGTACATCGGCTGGAGGGCGAGGTACGCCGGCTCGATGGTGGCGATGCGTCCACTGCGACAAAGGCGAAGAAGGCAGAGCCGGCCAAGGTGGGCGCGGCCAAGGCGAGTCCGGCGAAGGCAGCGCCGAAAAAAGCCGCCAAAAAAGTGGCGCCGGCCAAGAAGACGACGACTAAAGCGGCCTCGTCCAATGGCGCGTCGGCCAGCGTGGCCGGGAACGGTGCGCGAAACGCGGCCCCGGCGAGCAAGGCCACCCGCGGCGGATCCGCGGCCGAGAATGGCAACGCTTCCTCCCGCGCTGATGGAGCAGATCGATGAGCGAGTTCGACGATCGGCCGGCGACTCCGGCCGACCTGTCTTATGCCGATCTCGCGGGCGAGCAGTCCCCGACGGCGGAATCGGCTGAACCGCTTGGTTTCAGTGGGCCCGAGGCTGCCGCCGAAGTGGACGCCGAGCCGACCAGCGAGCCCAGGGTTGATGGGCCGGGCGCCAACTTCGGGGATGTCGATCCGAGTGTCGCCGAATATGGCGCGCGTCCTTCCGATGAGGACGATTCTTCGGCCGGTGGTGTATCAGAAGACGACGCGTTTTTCGGTGCTTCGCCATCCGCGGGCGGCGGTCCGGATTCCGTGACGGATGCGTCCACTGTGGATTATTCGACGAACGGAAACGCCCCTGTGGAGGGGGATTCGGCCAGTCCGTCGGCTGCGGACGATCTGGAAAATGGCAACAGTGAAATGATGTTCGATAATGCTGGGTCAGCCGACACGGAATCGAATATGACTTCCGGTGGGCAGCAGGCCGTCGGCATTGGCGAGTTTGATACGGCGGTCGACGAAGAATTCAACGCTTTTCGCGACGAAGCGGCCGAGCCCGGTGATGACGAGTTCACGACAACTGGCGGCGGCGTTGCCGACGTCGAGCTGAACGATTCAACTGGCGATGTACTCGAACTGGCGGACGAGCCTGACGAGTTCACCGCCGGTCAGAGTGATCTCGACGATGAGTCAGCCCGGGACGTAACTGCCGGCGAAATGGCTGAGCCTGAAATTGCTGGTGTCGAGCATTCCGGCGAGGGCGAGTTTGGTGAGCTCACGGAGGTCGAAAGCGCTGCCGCCCGGCCGGTGGACGTCGCCTTGGACGACGGCCTCGAGAGCCCGCCGGATGACGAGGAAGCCGAGCTCGCGGAAGTCGACAGCGACCTTGAGGTTGGCGTGGCGGCGGCTGAGGGCGCACTCGTGGCTGGCGTAGCGCTGCCGGACGACAGTGACGTCGTGGATTTCGGACCGGTCGATGCTGAGAGAGACGACGCGCTCGTCGGTGACAGTGCGGGCGACGATGGGCTCGCCATTGAGGGCGATGAGGCGCCTGTCGACGAGAGCGCCGCGGTTGGCGACGCGCTCGTCGGTGAGAGCGCGGGCGACGATGGGCTTGCTGATCCGAGCGGCGGGGTTGACGACGGGCCGTCAGAAGCAGTGGCCGACGAGATCCCAGACGACCTCGATCCCGTGGCGGCCCAGGTACTGGCGCTGCGCGGGCGGTTGGCCGAGCTGGACGAACTACCACTGGAGCAACATCCGGCGTACTACGACGACCTGCACTCCGAGCTGACCAACGCCCTGGCGCAGATCGACCGCGCCCAGAACAGCTAGGCCGAACGTGCCGCGCCGCGTACGACTGGACGCCGAGCTGGTGCGCAGGGGGTTGGCCCGTTCCCGAGAGCAGGCCGCGAACCTCGTTGCCGCCGGCCGGGTCAGCGTGGCCGGACAGAAGGCGACCAAGCCGGCTACCGCGGTCGATCCGGCCATGCCGCTGCTGGTCGCCGAGGTCAGCGACGATCCGGACTACGCCTCCCGCGGCGGGCACAAGCTGGCCGGCGCGCTCGATGCGTTCGAGGCGATCCAGGTCGCCGGCCGGCGCTGCCTCGACGCCGGCGCGTCGACCGGCGGCTTCACCGATGTGCTGTTGCGCCGGGACGCCGCCGCGGTGGTCGCGGCGGACGTCGGCTACGGGCAGCTGGCGTGGCGGCTACGCACCGACGAGCGGGTGACCGTGCTGGATCGGACGAACGTCCGCTCGCTCACCCCGGACGAGATCGGCGGTCCGGTCGACCTCGTCGTCGCCGACCTCTCGTTCATCTCGC
>JBEDUI010000144.1:0-22839 GCA_040414495.1 Mycobacteriales bacterium | reverse complement strand
ACCAACCGCTGCCCCAGGACCCCGGTCCCACCGGCCACAAATACCCGCATCACAATCACCTGTCTCGTTCAGAATTGACTCTCGATCCCGAGACGAGACGGCCCGTTCGAGAGTGACATCAGCCGTACCGCTCGACCATGGCCGCCGCGTTCCGGGCGAGCTCGGCTCGCAGCTCCGCCGGCGCCAGCACCTCGACGTCGGCGCCCAACCGCAGCAGCTCGTGCAGCGCGTGTTTGTCCGACTCGGTCGGAATACGGACCTCGACCCAACCGGCGTCATCCGGCTCACCGGCCGTTTCCTCGGCCGCCTGGCGTACGACCGGGCCGAGTAGGAACAGCAGCTGCCAGCCGCGCGGGGATACCCGGATCGTGGCCTCGCTGCGGTAGAGGTGCTCGCGCAGGTGGGCCGACCGGGTCGCCCAGAATGCGGCCAGGTCGAAATCGGCCGGCCGCTCGAATTCCTGGTCTAGTACGTCAAGGCTGAGGATCCGGCTGACCCGGTAGCTGCGCGGTTGCCCGGATTCTTGTGCCACCAGGTACCAGATGCCGGCCTTGAGGACGAGCCCGAGCGGCTCCAGCTCGCGGGTCACGTCGGCCGGTCGCCAGGCCCGGTGGTACCGAATTCGGATATGGCGCTGCTCCCACACCGCGTCGGCGATCGCGGACAGATGCGGTACGTCGTCGGTGTCGCGGAACCAGCCGGGCGCGTCGAGGTGGAACCGCTCCCGGATTCGTCCGGCCCGGCTCCGCAACTCCGGCGGCAGCGCGGCGCGCAGCTTCAGCTCGGTCGCCGCCAGTACGGTGCCCAGACCCAGTTCCGCCGCCGCCGAATCCGGCAACCCGGACAGGAACAGCGAGGCGGCCTCGTCAGAAGTCAACCCGGTCAGCTTGGTCCGAAAGCCCTCCAGCAGCTGATAGCCGCCGGCTGGACCGCGGTCGGCGTAGACCGGGATGCCCGCGGCGGCGAGGGATTCGATGTCGCGATAAACGGTACGTACCGAGATTTCCAATTCGGTCGCCAGCTCCGTGGCGGTCAGCCGGCCGCGGGTCTGCAGCAAGAGCAGGATGGAGAGCAGACGGCTGGCGCGCATGGTCCTATCTTGGCCGGTAAACCTGACGTGGGTTGGCAGGTATAGCCGACACGATCGGGACCCCGTCGTCAGATGAAGGTGGAGTAGTGCTCGAAGTCGATCGCAGTCAGGTCATCGCGTACCGGATGGTCGCGCATCAACTCGACCGTGCCGGCGCGGACCAATCGAGACTCGCGGTGCTGGACCTGGGCGTGCAGGACCCGCGGCCCGGTTCGGCGTTGACCGCGCTCGCCGCCCGGCTACCGACAGCACCCACCGCGGACGGGCTCGTCTCGACCTGGACGTTCCGGGGTGCCCCACATATGCACCGCGCCGCCGACCTGCCCGCGCTCAACCTGGCCTTGTGGCCGCTCGATGACACCGACGCCGCGGCCCGGCTCGGCAACAGCTGTACGCACCTGATCAAGGCCGGAATGCCACCCCTGCAAGCGATTCGGGATACGGCGCAGGCCTGGCGCACGGTCGCCGGGAAGGGCGTGAAAACGAAGGGCGAGCTGTCCGGCGCACTGACCAAACGGCTGCCCGACGGCTATGCGGTGTACTGCCGTGGCTGCCAGACCGAGCACATCACCGAGCAGCTGATGCGCCTCGCCGGACTGCCGGCCGGCGCGGTCATCGCCGACCAGGGACCGCCGGTGGCGTTCCGATCGCAGCCGGATTGGCCCGGCGTCCCGGCCGAGCCGGTCGGGACGGCCCGCCTGCTGGAGGCGTACCTGACGCTGCATGGCCCGGCCACCGCGGCCGATGCCGCCGCATATCTCGGGACCAAGGCAAAGGCCGTGTCGGCGATCTGGCCGGACGGGTTGGTCGAAGTCCAGGTCGGCCGGCGCAAGACCGTCCTCCCGGAGGCCGAACTCGACGCGCTGACGAACGCGCCCAAACCGCGGTTGGTCCGACTGCTGCCGCCGTACGACCCGTATCTGCAGGGCCGCGACCGCGACCTGCTGGTGCCGGATCGGGCGCTGCACAAGCAGATCTGGCAGATCTTGGGAAATCCGGGGACCGTTCTGGTCGACGGTGAAATTGCCGGTGTGTGGCGGGCGAAGTCGACCAAAAGCAAGCTGACGATCTCGATCACGCCGTTCACACGACTGCGTTCGGGCGTACCGAAGGAGATCAAGCAGGAAGCCGGCCGCGTCGCCGAGGTGCGCGGGATCGGCGACGTCGAGGTCCGCTACCCGGACTAATCCACTGTGTACGGTGGGCCGCGTCGGGCCCACCGTACACAGGGTCAGGCTGTCGGCAGCTCCAGCCAACCGGGCACGACGCGCCAGTGCCGGCCGCTGCGAATGTGCTGCACGACAGCACGTTCCAGCGTCGTGTTTTGCGGTAGCGAATCCAGATCCGCCTTCATCGTGCGGAAAACGAACTCGAATACGGCCGCGTCGTCATCCTTACCACCGGGCAGTGGAGTGAATCGGCGCTGAAACCGGATCACATTTGATTCCGGCCGCAGATACTCGGCCAATTGCGGGTCGAGCAGCCAGGAATGGCAGGTGGCGTAGCGGCATTCGCGTTCCGGGAAATGCCGCGGAAAGAACTCGGCGGCCCAACGCAGCGATTCCTCGACGGTGGCCGGATCGAGCGGTCCTCGTTCGGGAATGTGACAGCCGATCACCGGCTCACCGCGCCGGAATGGCGCCCCGGCCGCTTCGAGCTCGCTCGGGTCGTCGTCGATCTGGCTGAGATTGAACTGCAGCCGCCCCAGTTGGTAGAGCAGACCACCGAACGGCAACGTCAGCCAGGTCTGGGTATGCAGTCCGCCGCCGCCGAAAATGCGCCGGTGCACGGTCATCTGCTGGGGCAGGTCAGACATGCTGGCCCAGCTGACCTCGTCGGAAATGCCGCGCTGCTGGTGGTATTTGCGCAACGCGGGAATCGAACCGAGAAATACGAAGGCGTAGAAATACCGGCCCAGCGTGCCCGGCTCATCCGAGAGGAACGGCCACCGCAGCAGCTCGACCGAGCCGTTGCCGGTCTTCGCGGCCAACTCGGCGACGCACCGGTCGAGCAACCACCGAGCCGCCGGGGCCTCGACCTTCGGCCGCATCGCCTCAAGCCCGGCCAGCTCCTCGTCGTTACCGCCGATACGACGGAACAACTCGGCCAACTCATCGCCGTCGGGCAGTGGTGCCGAGGGCGGAGCCGGCTCGGCCGCGAGCTGACGCAGCCACGGCGTCGCGGACTCGTCCAGACCGAAGAAACGCGCAACGGCGTCGTGGTCAACTACAGATACGGACACGATCCTCCCTATGAATTCCTGATTTTTGCTCGAGCTTTCCGCTGGCCCGCTTCGATGCCGGCACTCAGCACGCTACCGTCGTGTCTTGTGACGGACTCCGACGCGCAGGACCACCACCTACCCGAGCCGATTCCGATGCGGGTCGGCGACAACGACCGGCAACACGTCGTGCACCGGCTGGAGCAGGCTTATTCGGAGGGCCGCTTGACGCTGGAGGAGTTCAGCGAGCGCACCGCTGCCGCGTGGGCGGCCAAGACGACCGGTGACCTTGCGCCGTTGACACACGATCTGCCGACGGGGCCGATCCCGGTGACGTCGCCGGCCGTCGTGCCGGGTGCACCGCTGCAGCCGGTGCATGGTCTGGAGCCGGCGGAGCGCTCGACCACCGTGGCGATCATGGGCGGCCGGGACGTGAAGGGTCGGTGGCGCCCGGCGCGGCGTAACAACGTCGTGGCGATTATGGGCGGTGCGACGCTGGATCTGCGGGCGGCCGAGTTCAACGGCCCGGAGATCGCGATCACGTACTACGCGCTGATGGGCGGCGGCGAGATCATCGTGCCCGAAGGAGTCCGGGTCGAGTTCGCCGGCGGCTTTGCGTTCATGGGCGGTCACAGCGAGAACATCGCCGACGTGCCGACGGTGCCGGGCACACCGGTTGTACGGATCAAGGTGTTCGCGCTCATGGGTGGAGTCGATATCAAGTCCCGGCCCGCGGTCAAGCGGGCTGGTTCTGACTGACCGACTCTTGGTGTGCTACGGGGGTGCCGCCCTCGGCCGCGTCGGCGAAGTGCGCAGTGTCGCTTTCGCTCGTGCCGAGCTGGGCGACCGTGACCCCCTCCGGATACGGCGGCGGCGTGCCACCGTGGGCCGGACAGATCGCTTTGTGGTCGCACCACCCGCACAGCGGGCCGGGGGAGGCGCGGAAGTCTCCGGTCTCGGTGGCCCGGACGATGGCGGCCCAGATCGCCTGCAGCGTCCGGGAGAACCGGACCAGCTCCTGCTCGTCCGGCGAGTAGCTCAACGTGTCGCGGTCTTTGAGATAGATCAGTCGCAGCTGCCGCGGCACCGTGCCGCGTAACCGCCACAGCACCAGGGCGTAAAACTTCAGCTGGAAGAGCGCCTTCGCCTCGAACGCCGCCCGCGGCGCGCCACCGGTCTTGTAGTCCACGACCCGGACCGCGCCATTGGGCGCGACGTCGAGTCGATCGACGTACCCCCGCAGCAGCAGTCCGTCCTCCAGAGCGGTCTCGACCAGGCACTCGCGCTCGGCCGGTTCGAGGCGGCTCGGATCCTCCAACGTGAAATAGCCTTCGACCAGCTCGCGCGCCGAGGTCAGCCAGGCGGCCAGGCGGGTGCCGTCCGGGTCATCGGTGAACAGCTCGTTCAGCTCGGGCTCATCGGCGAGCAACCGCTGCCATTCCGGCTCGACCATCGCCGTCGCCGCGGTCGGAATCCGCTGTGGCGCCGGCAGATCGTAGAGCCGCTCCAACACCGCGTGCACCACCGTGCCCCGTACCGCGTCCGGCGATGGACGCTCGGGCAGCTTGTCAATACAGCGGAATCGGTACAGCAGGGGGCAGGTCTTGAAATCCCCGGCCCGCGACGGCGACAACGACCGCACGACCGGCGCCGTGACTGCCTCGGGGTCGGCTGGTGATTGGCCTGGTGATTGGCCTGGTGATTGGTCGGTCAGGGTCGCGCCATCTCTACGATTCCGCACGCAAGGAGCCTATGCCCGGGTCCTGACATAACCGGTCCTCCCACGCCGGGGGTCCGGATACGGGGGCAACTCGCCCCTGCCAGTGCAACGTTGACGCCGCGGGTTCTGCGCTGTGTGAGCGTCGATGCCCTACCGACCGTGATCGTGATGGCCTTCGTCGCGAGATCGTTGACGAACAGCATCACGATCATGATCAGAACTGGTCGGCCACGCAGAGCGGCGCGGCGACCCCAAAAACGCCGCCGCGATGGCAAACAACCCCGCCCACGCCAAACAGCGGTGCGCCAGCGATTGCGCAAATCAACCCGGCGCGAGCCCAAGCTAACACCGCACTGGCGCCAAACAACGCCGCGCCGGCGATTGCGCAAATCAACCCGGCGCGAGCCCACCCAAACGCCGTACTCGCACCAAACAACGCCGGGCCGGCCAAAACTCACCCGGGCGCGAGCCCAACCAAACGCCCTACTCGCGCCAAACAGCGGCGCGACAGCGATTGCGCAAATCAACCCGGCGCGAGCCCAAGCTAACGCCGTACTCGCGCTCCTCAACGCCGCGCGGCCGAACAACGGCGCGCCCCGCAGATCGCGGCCGTTGACGTTGTTGATCATGAAGTTCTCTGACAGAAATCTCGGCGTGTCGTCGGCGTGTCGCGCAGGGAACTTCATGATCAACAAGAAGAGCGCGGCAGTCGGGCGGAGGGCGCGGCAGTCGGACAGAGGGCGCGGCAGTCGGGCGGAGGGCGCGGCAGTCGGACAGACGGCGCGGTAGCCGGGCGGAGGGCGCGGCAGTCGGGCGGAGGGCGCGGCAGAGCGGGATTTGCGGCCAGATCGGACTAGAGGGCGCCGAATCGCGACAGGGGCCAGATGAGCAGGAACGCCCGGCCGACGATGAGGCTTTGCGGGATCGCGCCAAAGTAGCGGCTGTCGTAGGAATCGCAACGGTTGTCGCCCATGACAAAGATGTCGTGCTTGGGCACGGTGACCGGCCCGAAGTCGGCGGTGCCGTGACAACTCTTCTTCACGTACGGCTCGGAGAGCCGCCGGGAGCCGACGTACACGCTGCCGCCGTGCGCGCTCAGCACGTCACCGGGCAGGCCGATCACCCGCTTGATGAGGTCCTTGTCGGAGATGTTGACGTTCTTGGGCCGGTTGAACACGACCACGTCGCCACGATGGACCGCGTGCAGGTGATAGCTGATCTTGTTCACCACGACCCGGTTGTTGATCTTGAGCGTGTCAAACATCGAGCCGGACGGGATGTAGAAGCTCTGCAGTACGAACGTGCGTACCACCAGCGCCACCAGCAGAGCCAGCCCGACCAGAACCGGCCATTCCAATATCCGGCGGCGTTTCGCCCGCCGGCGGCGCCGCCGGAGCGTGGCCCGAGGTAACCACTCGGTCTGGGTCTCCTCCTGGCCCGGCTCGGGTTGGACCTGCGGACGGGTCGTTGGTACGGCCGGTTGGCTGCCGGTTCCCGGTCGGGGCGCCGGAATGGTCGGGAGCTTCTGGGTCGGGCCGTCGATCGCATCGACTGGAACCCAGTTCAGCGGGACGCGCCCGGCCGGACCGCTGGCCGGCGCCCGACGCGGCCACGCGCCGCTCGGGGCGTAGAGCCCGGGGCCGACCGGCGCGTGGCGCGGCCAACTGCCGTTGAGTGGACGCGCGTCGGGAGCGGGCGCGGCGTTGGCGCGCTGGCCGTTCAGTTGACTCGCGGCGCTGCCGTTCAGTCGGGTGGCGGCAGAGGGCAGCTGCGGGAACCCGTTGACTCGCGGCGGAGCGGCAGCGTGGTTCCCGTTCAGCTGGGGCGGTTCGGGATCCGACGAATGTCGGCCAGTCGAGTGCCGGCCGCCGGATTCGGTCTCGGAGTAGTGCCGGCCGCCCGACGAATGTCGCCCGCGCTCGGATCCATCGTCGGAGGACGCGTGCCGGGCCGAATGTCGCGCACCGTCACCAGTAGACCGATGTCGAGGCGTCCACCGGGCCCCGTGCCGCGGCTCGGAGCCTGACGAGGAGCCTGGCGACGAGTCCGGGGACGCGGTGCCGCGCAGGGCGTCGCCGAACCTCGTCATGCCTTCACGGTAAGCCACAAACCTGTCAGTGACCGCCGCAACCAGAATCGGTCACCCTCAGCCCGTAGCATCGACTCATGGCCTCGCCGATGCAGTCGCAGCCCCCACCACAGCCGCGGGAACGTTCCGCGGGTGTGCCAGCGGGGCGCTATTTCGGCGTGCCGGTTTATTTTGCGCCGTCCTGGCTGCTGTTCGCCGCCTACATCGTGTACCTGTGGTCGCCGGTCGTCCGGGACAACGTTCCCTCGGCTTCGCACGGCGAGTCGTACGCGGTCGCGTTCGGGTTCGCGGTGCTGCTGGCGCTGTCGGTGCTGCTGCACGAACTCGGTCATACGGTCGTGAGTCTGGCACTGGGGCTGAAGGTACGGCGGATCGTGCTGATGTTGCTCGGCGGCGTGTCGGAGATCGAGCACGAGCCGCAACGGCCCGGTCAGGAGTATCTGATCGCGGTCGCCGGGCCACTGGTCTCCCTGATGCTGGCCGGTGCCGGCGCGGCCGCCTATCCGGTGTTGCAGCCGAATTCGGTCGAACGCTTTCTGGTGCTGCAGCTGATGATCAGCAACCTGGGCGTGATGGTGTTCAACATGCTGCCCGGCCTGCCGCTGGACGGTGGCCGGCTGCTGCGGGCGGCGGTCTGGCGCGTGTCCCGGTCGCAGATCACCGGGACCAAGGCCGGCGCCTGGGGCGGTCGCGGCATCGCCATCGTGATGGTCCTCGGCGCGATCGCGCTCTGGTACGGCAACCGCGACGGCGGGGCGTTCAGCCTGCTGCTGATCGTCGTGATCGCCGCGTTCGTCTGGATGAGCGCCGGTCAGGCGCTGCGGGTGGCGGCGTTGCAGGAGACGTTGCCGCAGTTGCGTATCGCCGACCTGGCCCGTTCGACCCTGCAGATCACCACCGACCTGTCGGTGGCCGAGACGATCCGCCGGGCGCAGGAAGCCCGGGTCGGCGCGGTCGTGGTGGTCGACGGCGAGCAGCGGCCCCGCGCCGTGGTGTCCGAGGCGAGCGTGCTGACTGTGCCGGACAACCAGCGGCCGTGGACTTCGATCGCCGACGTAGCCCGGCCGTTGGAGCCCGGCCTCATCCTGCGCGACACCCTGGTCGGCGAGGGAATCCTCGACGCGATGCGGGCTACCCCGGCATCGGAGTACGTCGTCGTTGGCCGGGACGGTAGCGTGCTCGGCGTGCTGGTGACTGCCGACGTTGTACGAGTGCTCCACGCGGGCGGAGCGGGTGGCCCGGGCTCCGCGCCGCCGCCGTCCAGCGACCACTGGGGTTCGGGACCGCAGCGCCGCCCGGCACCGTGGGAGCCACGGTGATCGGTGCCGACGCCGAGTCGGCCCCGCAGGTCCCGGACGCGGTGACCCGCCGACCCAGCGGGCCGTTCCGACCGGGCGATCGCGTGCAGCTGACCGACCCGAAGGGCCGCCACCACACGGTCGTGCTCGAGCCCGGCCGTAACTTTCACACCCACCGCGGTGCCATCGCGCACGACGATCTCATCGGCGCGCCCGAAGGCTCGCTCGTGAACTCGAGCTCGGGCACGGTGTACTTGGCGCTGCGACCGCTGCTCACCGACTACGTGCTGTCCATGCCGCGCGGCGCCCAAGTCATCTACCCCAAGGACTCGGCGCAGATCGTGGCGCACGCGGACCTGTTCGGCGGCGCCCGCGTTCTGGAGGCGGGCGCCGGCTCGGGCGCCCTGACCTGCTCGCTGCTACGCGCGGTGGGCGACGAGGGTCAGGTGATCTCGTACGAGCGCCGGCCCGAGTTCGCCGAGGTGGCCCGCGGCAACGTCGAGGCGTTCTTCGGTGGGCCGCATCCGGCCTGGCGGCTGGAGGTCGGCGACGTCGCCGACGTCGTGGATATCGAGGTCGACCGAGTCATCCTCGACATGCTGGCACCGTGGGAGGTGCTCGACGCCGTCTCCAAGGCGCTCGTACCCGGCGGCGTGATCGTGCTCTACGTCGCCACCACCACGCAGCTCTCGACCGCGGTGGAGGCGCTGCGCGGGCATGGCACGTTCACCGAGCCGTACGCCTTCGAGACGCTGGTCCGGCCGTGGCATGTGGTCGGCCTGGCTGTGCGCCCCGACCACCGGATGGTGGCGCACACCGCCTTTCTGGTCACCGCGCGCCGATTGGCTGACGGGGTGACGCCGCCGGCCCGGCAGCGTCGCCCGTCCGGGAGCCGCTAACGCGCTCAGACCGCCGTGCCGACCAACGGCTCGACGTGTGCCCCGAGGTCCTCCAGCTTGTCGAGGAAACCCTCGTAGCCGCGTTCGATCAGGTCCACGCCGTGCACGGTTGAGGTGCCCTGGGCACCCAGCGCAGCGATCAGGTACGAGAACCCGGCCCGCAGATCAGGGATCTGCAGGTCGGTCGAATTCAGCTTGGTCGGACCGCTGATCACGGCCGAATGCCGGTAGTTTCGGTGCCCGAAGCGGCACGGCAGGCTGCCCAGACACTCCCGGTACAGCTGGATGTGCGCGCCCATCGACACCAACGCGTCGGTGAAACCGAGTCGGTTCTCATAGACGGTCTCGTGCACGATCGACAAGCCGTCGGCCTGGGTCAGCGCCACCACCAACGGCTGCTGCCAGTCGGTTTGAAAACCCGGATGTACGTCGGTCTCCAGATGCACGGCGTGCAATGAGCCGCCGGGATGCCAGAACCGGATCTGCCCGTCGCCGGAGTCGTCCACCTCGAACGCGCCACCGACCGACCGGAAGACGTTGAGGAAGGTCATCATGTCGACCTGGTGCGCGCCGGTCACGGTGATGTCGCCGCCGGTGGCCAGCGCCGCGCAGGCCCAGGACGCGGCCTCGAGCCGATCCGGCAACGCCCGGTGCACGAACCCGCCGAGCCGGTCCACGCCGGTGATACGAATCACGCGGTTGTTGTGGACCGAGATGATGGCGCCCATTTTCTGCAGAACCGCGATGAGATCGATGATCTCCGGTTCGATCGCGGCGTTGCGCAGCTCGGTGACACCATCGGCGAGAACCGCGGTGAGCAGCACCTGTTCGGTGGCGCCGACGCTGGGAAAGGGCAGCTCCAGCCGGGTCCCGCGCAACCGGCCGGACGCCGTGATGTGCAGGCCCTCGGAGGCCTTGTCAACCACCGCGCCGAACTGGCGTAAGGCGTCGAGGTGGAAGTCGATCGGCCGGTCACCGATCCGGCAGCCACCCAGATCCGGAATGAAGGCGTGACCGAGCCGATGCAAAAGCGGCCCACAGAACAGGATCGGAATACGGCTCGACCCGGCGTGCGCGTCGACGTCGGCGACGTTCGCCCGCTCGACCGAGGCCGGATCCAGCACCAGTTCGCCCGGCTCGGTGCCCGGGCGCACCGAAACGCCGTGCAGCTCCAGAAGGTCGCTGACGATGTGTACGTCACTGATCTGCGGTATGCCCCGCAGACGACTCGGTGCGCTACCAAGTAACGCCGCGACCATTGCCTTGGGTACCAGGTTTTTCGCGCCCCGGACCCGGACCTCTCCGCGCAGCGGCGCACCCCCGTGCACCCGCAGAGCCTCTGCGCTCATCTCAAGTCCCCCCACGGTCCATTGAGTCGCCGGATCAGCAGTGATCCGGCGATGACCAATCCGCATCACCGTACCGCCGTAGTGGTGCGGGGCTGGGGACCCTAGGCCACGATGGCATTTCAACCGTACGCACTGAACGCGGGTTTGGCTGGCCAGCCTCCACAGAGGACTACGGCGGCTGTGAATGCGGACAGCGGAAGTCACAGGAAGTCACGGGAAATTACCCGGAATCTGCCGTACCGGGGAGTCAGCTGCGGACAGAAAGCCCTCGGCTCGCTAACGTTGCGCTTAGCAGGGTTGACGTTCGGGAAGAATCCCGCGGGAGGTGGGTCGTGGTGAGCGATCGCGACGACGGTGGCACACGGGGCGAACGGGATATCCACGATCTGACGGCGCAGGTGGCATTCCTCGAGGAAGAGGTGAGCATGTTGCGGCGGCGGGTGAGTGAATCGCCCCGGCACGTTCGCGCCTTGGAGGAGCGCCTGGCCGAGGCGCAGGCGACGATCGAGTCACTCTCGGAGCGAAACGAGAAGCTGGCTCGAACGTTGCGTGACGCCCGTGATCAGGTCGTGAGTCTCAAGGAGGAGGTCGACCGGCTGGCGCAACCGCCCAGCGGGTACGGCATTTTCCTGGAGCGCTACGAGGATGACACGGTTGACGTGTTCACCGGCGGGCGCAAGTTACGTGTGTCGGTGTCGCCATCGGTTGAGTCGGAGAAGCTGCGGCATGGCCAGGAGGTCATGCTCAATGAGGCGCTGAATGTCGTGGCCGCGCGCGAATTCGAGCGCGGCGGCGACGTGGTCATGCTCAAAGAGATCCTCGACGGTGGCGATCGCGCTCTGGTGATCGGGCACACCGACGACGAACGGATCGTGCACCTGGCCGACACGCTGCGCGGTGAGCGATTGCGGGCCGGTGACTCGCTGTTGTTGGAGTCACGCTCGGGCTACGTCTACGAGCGGATTCCCAAGAGCGAGGTCGAGGAGCTGATCCTCGAAGAGGTGCCCGACATCGACTACACCGACATCGGCGGTCTGTCCCAGCAGATCGAGCAGATTCGGGATGCGGTCGAGTTGCCGTTCCTGCACGCGGACCTGTTCCGCGAGCACGCGCTCAAGCCGCCGAAGGGTGTGCTGCTGTACGGCCCGCCCGGCTGTGGCAAGACGCTGATCGCCAAGGCGGTGGCCAACTCGTTGGCCAAGAAGATCGCCGAGGCCAGGGGCGTGGACGAGGACAACGGCGGCCGGGCGCGGTCGTACTTCCTCAACATCAAGGGTCCGGAGCTGCTCAACAAGTACGTGGGCGAGACCGAGCGGCACATCCGGCTGGTGTTCCAGCGGGCGCGGGAGAAGGCCAGCGAAGGTACGCCGGTGATCGTGTTCTTCGACGAGATGGACTCGATCTTCCGTACCCGTGGCTCGGGCGTGTCCTCCGACGTGGAGAACACGATCGTGCCGCAGCTGCTGAGCGAGATCGACGGCGTTGAGGGGCTGGAGAACGTCATCGTCATCGGCGCCTCGAACCGGGAGGACATGATCGACCCGGCGATCCTGCGGCCGGGCCGGTTGGACGTGAAGATCAAGATCGAGCGTCCGGACGCCGAGGCGGCCCGCGACATCTTCTCGAAGTACATCGTCGACGCGTTGCCGATCCACCCCGACGATGTGGCCGAACACGGGGAGAACCGGGAGGCCACGATCGCGGCGATGATCCAGCACACGGTCGAGCGGATGTACGCCGAGACCGAGGAGAACCGGTTCCTGGAGGTCACCTACGCCAACGGTGACAAGGAAGTCCTGTACTTCAAGGACTTCAACTCCGGCGCCATGATCCAGAACATCGTCGACCGGGCCAAGAAGATGGCGATCAAGGACTTCCTCGACTCCGGTCAGAAGGGCGTGCGGCTGCAGCATCTGGTGGCCGCGTGCGTGGATGAGTTCAAGGAGAACGAGGACCTGCCGAACACCACCAACCCCGACGACTGGGCGCGGATCTCCGGCAAGAAGGGCGAGCGCATCGTCTACATCCGCACGCTGGTCTCCGGCAAGGGCAGCGAGGCCGGTCGCTCCATCGACACGGTCAGCAACACCGGTCAATACCTGTAAGACGCGCGTCGCCGCCGCCACGCCTGCGGGTGTGGCGGCGGTGTCGTGTCTGTGGCCTCGGCGCGGGTTTTGGCTGGGCTCGCTGGCGTGTCCCGTTCCGACGCCCCACCGTTGTTGATCATGAAGTTTCCTGCGCGACACGCCGTCGACACGCGGAGAGCCTGTCGACAAACTTCATGATCAACAACAGCTGGGCGCTGGCAGGGCGCCGGCTGGTTGGGACCAGGGCCGCGTTCGGAACGACGCGGGGACGGCGTGCCGCGCGTACGAGTCAGCGGCTGTGGCGACCCTGCGGCTGACCGGAGCTCTGCTCGGCGATCCCACGGACCAACTCGGTAACCCGCACGATGCCGCGGCACCGCCCGTCGCCGTCGACCACCACGATGTCGTCGCCGCTGCGCTGCCGGTCGGCCCCGGCGACAACGTCCAGCACGCTCAGAATCGACGCGCCGCTTTCGATGATGTGCGGCTTGTCAGCCAGCCGTGTCGCCTCGCGCCGGGCGTGCAGGGCGTGGCCGAACGGGCCGGTCACGGCGAGCAGGAACCGGTTCCGGTCGATGGTCCAGCACGGCCGGTCGGCCGGGTCGACGAGCACCACGCCGGTGGCGACCGGCTGGTCGACCAGCGCGGCCCGCACCTCTTCGGCCGTCACGTCCACCGGCAACGTGATCGCCGGGTGCAGGTAGTCGGTCAACGGCGGCCCATCGTCGGTGTGCTCCTTGCTCTCGCTGGCCAGCACCATCGCCGGCGAAATGGTCGCGTTGACCGCCGGCCGGCGGGCCGCGGCCGCGAGCAGGTTTCCTTGCGCGAACTGCACGCCGATCTGCCGTAGGGCGGCCAGCTGTTCGTCGCTCTCGACGCCTTCGGCTATGACCGCGGCGCCGATCCGGTCGGCCAGCTGCGCCAGCGCCTCGACCAGCGCGAACCGGCCCTGGTCGTCGGGCAGCCCGGCCGTGATCTCGCAGTCGATCTTGAGCAGGTCGGGACTGGCCGCGGCCAGCACGGTCAGTGGCGGGTCGCCATCGCCGAGGCCATCCAGCGCGATCCGGAACCCGTCCAGCCGCAACGAGCCGAGCCCGTGCACCAGTTCGCCCGGCGGGGTGTTGGAGTACGGGGCGCTGACGTCGATGATGACGTCCTTGGCCCGGCGGCTGTTGCGGCGCAGCGCCTCACGCAACGGGGCCAGCTCGACCGGCGAGGACGCCACGGTCTCGGCCAGCAGGTTGACGTGCAGTGGCAGCAATGTCTCGTGCGCGGCCGCCGCGTCGATCGCGGCGGCGGCCAGTGCGACATCGGTCTCGATCAGCTCATCGCCCCGCCGGGCTTCGTCGAGGAAGTGATGAACGTCCGAGTCGCGCACTCTCGCCAGGACCTCAATGGCGACCACGCCACCGGTACGCAAGTTGAAGACGGGCTGGAAAGCGAACCGCACAGTTTCCAGCGACGCTTGCATAAACGGGATCCTGCCTGCAGTACCGGCCTCATGCCGATAGGCTTTACCAGGAATTCATCGGCCCGTCGGCCCGCTCATCATGCCTCAACTTCGGATCGGCCCGCCGACGGGCGTCTGACGGGCGTGTGATCGAGTGGCTGGCTAGTCTCGAACTTCAGACGCCAGCACATGGCGTGCGATCTCGGTGGAGGGGCCGGTCGGATGAGCACAAGCCGGATCATGGGCACCGAGGTCGAGTACGGCATTTCCGTGCCCGGCCAGCCTGCCGCCAACCCAATGCTGCTCTCGTCCCAGATCGTGAACGCGTATGGCAACCGGGGCAGCGCGGCCCGGCCCGGCCGTACCCGCTGGGACTTCGAGGAAGAGTCGCCGCTGCGGGACGCCCGCGGCTTCGACCTCTCGGCGATGATGGGCCCGGAGGTCAGCGAGGTCGAGGACGACGCGGGCATGGCCAACGTGATCCTCACCAACGGCGCCCGGCTCTACGTCGACCACGCCCACCCCGAGTACTCCACGCCCGAGGTCACCACGCCGCGCGACGTGGTGCTGTGGGACAAGGCCGGTGAGCGGGTGATGGCCGAGGCGGCCCGTCGGGTCGCGCTCATCCCGGAACAGCCGCTGATCCACCTGTACAAGAACAACACTGACAACAAGGGCGCTTCGTACGGTTCGCACGAGAACTACCTGATGAGCCGGCAGACGCCGTTCAGCGACATTGTTCGCAACCTGACCCCGTTCTTCGTATCCCGCCAGGTTTTCTGTGGCCAGGGCCGGGTTGGCATCGGTCAGGACGGGTCGGGCTCGGGCTTCCAGATCACCCAGCGTTCGGACTTCTTCGAGGTCGAGGTCGGGCTGGAGACCACGCTCAAGCGGCCGATCATCAACACCCGCGACGAGCCGCACGCCGACCCCGAGCGGTACCGCCGGCTGCACGTGATCATCGGCGACGCCAACTGCTCGGAGATCGCCACGTTCCTCAAGGTCGGCACGACCGCCCTGGTGCTGGCGATGACCGAGGACCGGTTCCTGTCCGGAGACCTGGCCGTCGAGGAGCCGGTCGCAACACTGCGCGCGGTGTCGCACGACCCGTCGCTGCGGCACCTGATCCGGCTGAAGGATGGCCGGAACATGACCGCCGTTCAGCTCCAGATGGAGTACCTCGAGCAGGCGCGTAAGTACGTCGAGGACCGGTTCGGCACCGACGTCGACGCGCAGACCCGCGAAGTGCTCGAACGGTGGGAGTCGGTGTTGTCGCGGCTGGAGGACGACCCGATGCGCTGCTCCCGCGAACTCGACTGGGTGGCGAAGCTGAAGCTGCTGGAGGGGTTCCGGGCCCGGGACGGGCTGGACTGGAACTCGCCCCGGCTGCAGCTGATCGACCTGCAGTACTCCGACGTACGCCGGGACAAGGGCCTCTACCACCGGCTGGTGTCCCGCGGCTCGATGGAGCGGCTGCTGACCGACGAGGAGATCGACCGGGCGGTCACGCGGCCGCCGGAGGACACCCGGGCGTACTTCCGGGGTGAGTGCCTGCGCCGGTACGCCGGCGAGGTGGCCGCGGCGTCCTGGGACTCGGTGATCTTCGATGTGGGGCAGGAGTCGCTGGTCCGGGTGCCAATGCTGGAGCCACTACGTGGCACCCGCAAACATGTTCAGGAGCTGCTCGACAGCTGCCCGAACGCCGCCGCGTTGGTGGCCAAGCTGACCGCGGGCCGGTGAGGAGTTAGTAACCCCCGCGTTCGCTCACAGCGCAGCAAGTTAACGACACCGCACAACATGGCGCTGGCACGGGAAATTGTCGGTATTGCAAGGTAATTTGGCTGTGGGTGCGGGGACCGCGGAACTTGAGCGGAAGGGGACAGGCATGGCCAAGCAAGAGCAAGGGGGACAGGGGCGCGCCACGCGCCGCGAGGACGAGACCCCGGATGCGCCGGAGCCAGAAGGTGCGCCGGCTGACGCCCAGGCGCGTCAGGAAAAGCTGACCGAGGACGTCGATTCGATGCTGGATGAGATCGACGACGTGCTAGAGGAGAACGCGGAAGAGTTCGTCCGCGCGTACGTGCAAAAGGGCGGGCAGTAGGCCTTGGCGAGCCGGCCCCGCATGCGCTTCGGCGTGGCGGGGCCATGGCCGCTGCGGCGTGGCGGGGCCATGGCCGCTGCGGCGCCGCGCGACCCAACGGTAGGGTGCCAATCGTTGGGCCTGATCTTGATGTACGGGCACAACGGCAACACAGCAAGCGGCACAGTCAGCGACCGACTCGGACAGGGAGAGACGTGGCTTTCGAGCAGGGCTTGCCGGGGCGATTTTCGGCGCCGTTCACCGCGATCGGGTCGTCGTCGTTCGTCGATTTCCTGTCCGCGGCAGCGCCGGATCTGCTGCCGGGACGGCGGCCGCTGCCACCGGGCTCGGCCGAGGGACTGGCCCCGCACGGCACCACGATCATCGCGCTGAACTTCGCCGATGGTGTGCTGATGGCCGGCGACCGCCGGGCGACCATGGGCAATCTGATCGCCCAGCGCAACGTCGAGAAGGTGAACGCCGCCGACGACTACAGCCTCATCGGATACGCCGGCACCGCCGGTATCGCTGTCGAGATGGTCCGCCTGTTCCAGGTGGAGTTGGAGCATTACGAGCGGCTCAACGGAACGCCGTTGACCCTGGACGGCAAGGCCAACCGGCTCGCCGCCATGGTGCGCGGCAACCTGGGTCTGGCCATGCAGGGGCTGGCCGCGATTCCGTTGTTCGCCGGCTACGACCTGGACGCCGAATCCGGGCAGGCAGGCCGGATCTTCAGCTATGACCCGGCCGGTGCGTTTCATGAGGAAACCGGGTACGACGGCGTCGGATCCGGTTCGCTGTTCGCCAAGGGCACGCTGAAAAAGCGTTGGCGGGCCGGGTTGAGCCGGGACGAGGCCGTCACGATGGCGGTGGACGCGCTCTACGACGCCGCCGATGAGGATTCGGCCACCGGTGGCCCGGACGTGTCCCGGCAGATCTTCCCGACAGTTTTCCTGGTCACCGCGGAGGGCACCGAGCGGGTCGAGGACGCGTCGGTGGCGGCGGTCGCGGACGCGGTCATCGCCGAGCGCCGTAACAACCCCGGCGGCGTTTCCTAGCTGCTCGACCGGCCGTCCGACAGCCAGCCAACGTCGCCCGCGAAGGAGCACACGACCCATGACGATGCCGTTCTACGCCTCGGCCGAGCAGATCATGCGCGATCGCTCGGACTTCGCCCGCAAGAACGTGGCGCGGGGCCGGGGTGTGATCGCGTTGAAGGTGGCCGACGGCGTGTTGTTCGTCGCCGAGAATCCGTCGAGCACACTGCGCAAGCTCAGCGAGATCTACGACCGGATCGGGTTCGCCGCCGCGGGTCGCTACAACGAGTACGAGAACCTTCGGGTCGCCGGCGTCCGGTATGCCGAGCTGATCGGGTATTCGAACAGCCGGCGTGACGTCAGCGGACGGGCCATCGCCAACGCGTACGCCCAGACGCTCGGGTCGATCTTCACCGAGCAGCAGAAGCCGTACGAGGTCGAGATCTGCGTGGGCGAGGTGGGTGCCCGGGCCGATTCGGACCAGCTGTTCCGCCTCACGTACGACGGCTCCATCTACGACGAACCGGACTTCGCGGTGATGGGCGGGCAGTCCGACGCGATCGCGGCGACGCTGCGGGAGAACTACCGGCCTGGCATGGCGCTCGGCGAGGCGGTGCAGGCCGCGGTCCACGCGCTGGCGAACTCCGGCGCCGACCAGCCGCGTCAGCTGGCCAGTACGCAGTTGGAGGTCGCCGTGCTGGAACGGGATCGGGCCAAGCGGGCCTTCCGCCGGCTGCGCGGTGAGGCGTTGGAGAGCCTGCTCCCGGCCTCCGATGCCGGACAGCAGACCTCCGAGCCGTCGGGCGATTAGCGGCCGCTCACCATCTGCGCCACGCCGTTGCCGAACGACCAGTCGATCGACTGATTCTCGGTTACGCAGATCAGCACATTGTCCGGGCGAACCTCGGCCCGTTGCGCCGCCAGCTCGACGATTCGCCTATATAGCGCCTTTTTCTGCTCATCAGTCCGGCCGACCCGCATCGTGATCGTGATGAAGACAATTCCGTCATCACGGTGCACGCCCAGATAGTCGGGGTCGTACTGAACACCGCCGTTGTTGTGGCCAGTCAGGATTTGAAACAAATCGTCGTTGGGCACGCTGATGGTTTCGGTCATGGCCTGGTGCACCGCGTCACCGATCGCGCTCAGCCTGGTGGCCGTCGTGTCAGGGTTGCCGTTGGACAGTACGTCGATGCGGACCAAGGGCATGTCGGGAACTCCTGTTCGGTCGGTTACCTAACGGGCGGCGGCCAGTAACGCCAACGCCCCGTTGATGGCGTGCTCGAACGGCTCGACCGACTGTGCGGCCCGGGCCAGGACGTAGCCGCCCTGCAACACCGCCGCGATCGTGGCCGCGGTGTCGACCGGATCGAGGGATCGGGCGATGTCGCCGTCGCGCTGGCCGGCGGCGAGGATCTCGGCCAGAGCGCCGCACAGCCAGTCGAACGTCTCCTGCAGCGGCTCGCGCAGCCGTGGACTGGCGACGATGTCCGGATCCTGGACCAGGCGCCCGACCCGGCAGCCCCGCAACACGTCGCGTTCCCGGCGTAGGTACGCCTCGACCTTGTCCAACGCGGTGCCCTCGGTCGCGAACTGCGTCTCGATGTCGGCCCGCATCTCGTCGGCGCCGAGTTGCATCGCCGCGAGCGCAAGGTCCGGCTTACCGGAGAAGTGGTGGTACATGCTGCCCTGTCCGGCTCCGGCCCGCTCCTGGATCGCGCGCGGACTGGTGCCGGTGTACCCGCGCTCCCACAGCAGGGCGCCGGTGCTCCGGATCAAACGGTCGCGAGTATCCACGCGGAGATCGTACGTACTAGTAGGTACACTCGCAGCGGATTTCCCCGAATCGGTGCCAGGCGTTGCGGGATCGGCATCGGGCGGCGACAGGAAGGAGATCCAATGGCTCATCTCGGGAGCACATCGGCGCTAAGGCGTACGAAAACCCCCGCGTCCAACGGCATTCCGACCCCTGCGCACATTAGGCTGGTTACGTGGATCGCCGCATCTTCGGATTAGAGAACGAGTATGGCGTCACCTGTACCTTCCATGGTCAGCGCCGGCTCTCCCCGGACGAGGTGGCCCGCTATTTGTTTCGCCGGGTCGTCTCGTGGGGGCGCAGTAGCAATGTCTTCCTGCGCAACGGGGCCAGGCTGTACCTGGATGTCGGGTCGCACCCGGAATACGCGACGCCCGAGTGTGACTCGATCGTCGATCTGGTCGTGCACGACAAGGCCGGCGAGCGGATTCTCGAGGGACTGCTCGTCGACGCCGAACGTCGGCTACACGACGAGGGCATCTCCGGCGACATCTTCCTGTTCAAGAACAACACCGACTCGGCCGGCAACTCGTACGGCTGCCATGAGAACTACCTGGTCGGCCGGCCTGGCGACTTCTCCAAGCTCGCCGACATCCTGATTCCGTTCCTGGTCACGCGGCAGTTGCTGTGCGGGGCGGGGAAGGTGCTGCAGACCCCGCGCGGCGCGGTCTACTGCGCGAGCCAGCGGGCCGAGCACATCTGGGAGGGCGTCTCCTCGGCCACCACCCGGTCGCGGCCGATCATCAACACGCGGGACGAACCGCACGCCGACGCCGAGCGGTTCCGCCGACTGCACGTCATCGTTGGCGACTCCAACATGAACGAGGCCACCACCTTGCTCAAGATCGGGTCGGCCGACATCGTGCTGAAGATGATCGAGGCCAACGTCGTGATGCGCGACCTGACCCTGGAGAACCCGATCCGGGCGATCCGTGAGGTCTCGCACGACATCACCGGTCGCAAGCGGATCCGGCTGGCCAACGGGCGCGAGGTCACCGCGCTGGACGTGCAGCGGGAGTATTACGCCAAGGCGGTCGACTTCGTCGAGCGGCACATCAACGACCCGGTGACCCGCCGGGTGATGGACCTGTGGGGCCGTACGCTGACCGCGATCGAGACCGGTGACCTGTCGTTGATCGACCGCGAGATCGACTGGGCCACCAAGTACCAGCTGATCGAGCGGTACCGGGCCAAGTACGACCTGCCGCTGTCCTCGCCGCGGGTCGCCCAGCTCGACCTGGCGTACCACGACATTCATCGCGGCCGCGGGCTGTACTACCTGTTGGAGCGCAAGCAGAAGGTCGCCCGGGTCACCCGCGACATCGCGATTTTCGAGGCCAAGAGCATTCCTCCGCAGACCACCCGGGCCCGGCTACGGGGGGAGTTCATCCGGCGGGCGCAGGAGCGGCGCCGCGACTTCACCGTCGACTGGGTACACCTCAAGCTGAACGACCAGGCCCAGCGGACGGTCCTGTGCAAGGATCCGTTCCGCTCCGTGGACGAGCGGGTGGAGAAGCTCATCGCGGGCATGTAGTCCGGCGGTCCCGCGAATCCACCGAACGAACTGGGGTGTCACCGTGCTGCAGCAGCGCGCCGCGGATCAGCGCGACGTCGCCAGCCCGCGGCGCGTCGGACTCCTGCTGGCCGGCATCCTGCTCATCGCCGCGACGATGCGGGCGCCGATCACCGGGGTCGGCCCGCTCCTGGCGACGATCAAGTCAGCCAACGGGCTCGGCGGCGCGCTCGCCGGCGTACTGACCACCGTCCCGGTGCTGGCGTTCGGACTCACCTCACCTCTCGCGCCGGGCCTGGCTCGTCGGCTCGGGATGGAACGCACGCTGTTCGTGGCGATGCTCGGTCTGCTCCTCGGACTGGTGGTGCGCTGGATTCCCGGGCTCGGGCCGCTGTTCGTCGGTACGGCTTTGATCGGCGCGTCGATCGCGATCTGCAATGTGCTGCTGCCCAGCGTGGTGAAGCGGGACTTTCCGCTGCGGGTCGGCGTGGTCACCAGCCTGTACGTCGCCACCATGAACATCATGGCCGCGACCTCGTCCGGCATCGCGGTTCCGGTCGCCGACCATGCCCCGGGCGGTTGGCGGTTCGCGATCGGGTTCTGGCTGGTGTTGGTCGTGATCGCGCTGGTGGTGTGGGTGCCGCAGCTGCGGGAACGCACCGTGACCCGGGAACGCCGGGCGGCGCTGCCGCTGCGGTCCCGGCTGGCGTGGGCGGTCACGTTGTTCATGGGGCTGCAGTCGTTCACGTTCTACGCCCTGGTCAACTGGCTGCCTTCCGTGCTGCACAGCCACGGCACCAGCACCGCGGCCGCCGGCCTGCAGCTGTTCGTGTTCCAGACTGTGGCGTTGGCCGCGACATTCGGTACGCCAGTGCTGATCCAGCGGTTGCCCGACCAACGGTGGCTGGCCGTCGGGTGGGCGTTGACGGCGGCGATCGCGCTCTTTGGACTGCTGGTCGCGCCGGTGTTGACGCTGCTGTGGGTGGTGCTGGGCGGGCTGGCCAGCGGTGGTTCGCTGGTATTGGCGCTCTCGTTCCTGGGGTTGCGGGCGACAGACCCGCATCAGGCCGCAGCGCTCTCGGCGATGGCGCAGTCGGTCGGCTACCTGATTGCGGCGGCCGGGCCGGTGCTGTTCGGCAGCCTGCACGATGCGTCCGGAAGCTGGGACATTTCGTTGCTTATGTTGATCGTGTTGTCGATTGTTCAACTGCTGGTCGGCTACCGTGCGGGCAGCGTAGGCACAGTGGACGACGCTGCCTCAGGGTCCTCTTAGCCGCCGCCGCTACAGTGTGGTGTTCGTCCATCAACGTCAACTCTCCGAAGGTTGTGCACGCGTGCGTTTTCGCCCCGTTGCCGTAACCGCCCTGGTCGCAGCCGGTGTCGTCCTCGCCGGTTGCGGGTCCAGCTCGTCTGGCAAGTCCAACTCGTCATCGAAGTCCAAGTCCACGTCTAGCTCGGCGCTGTCGAGCGTGACGATCAAGAGCGGCAAGACGCCCACGCTCAACCTGGGCAAGAAGCCGTTCTCGGTCCAGAAGACCTCGGTCAAGGTGGTCACCGCCGGGCACGGCGCCACGGTGAAGGAGGGCCAGAGCGTCTCGGTGAACTACGTGTTGGTCGACGGCCGTGACGGCAAGCAGGCCGACACGACGTTCGGCAAGCAGCCACAGTCGTTCCCGGCCGACGAGTCGCAGGTGCTGCCCGGGATCGTGAAAGGAATGGTCAACCAGCACGTCGGATCCCGCGTCCTGGTCGGCATTTCGCCCACAGACGGGTTCAAATCCCAAGGTGGCAACCAGAATCTGGGCATTCAGGCCAACGACAGCCTGGTCATGCTGCTGGACATCAAGGCCGCACATACCCCGCTGGACCACGCCGAGGGCACGACCGTAGCGCCGAAGGCCGGCCTGCCAGCGGTCAAGGTCGACGCCAAGGACCACGCCACGATCTCGATCCCGAAGGGTGCGGCGGCGCCGACGAAGCTGATCATCCAGCCGCTGATCGAGGGCAAGGGCGCGACGGTCAAGTCCGGTCAGACCATCTCGGCCAAGTACACCGGCGTGATCTGGTCGACCGGTAAGGAATTCGACTCGACGGCATCGCACCCCGGCGGCGCGGCCGCCCCGTTCCCGGTTGGTGAGGGACAGGTCATTCCGGCCTGGGACAAGGGCCTGGTCGGGCAGAAGGTCGGCA
>JBEDUI010000143.1:0-9694 GCA_040414495.1 Mycobacteriales bacterium | reverse complement strand
GACCGGGATGCTGAAGGTTCTCCCCTCGGCCAGCCGTAAGACCTACCGGGCCGGTCTGCCGTGTCGTGCTTTCAAGGTCAGTTTGCTTTGTGCGACGGCTGGTAGTTGGTGTACGTCTCGCACTGCTCGCTTCCGCCTTTTCCTCGGTCGAGGATGTAGAAGCTGGTGGGGCGTTGCCCGTAAGGCCCGTTCTCGTAGTGGATGCGGGCGATATCGTAGGCCCCGTCTTTCTTGACACCCTGCGCAGCGCTGTAGAGCTCTTTGAGCGTGGGGGCGCCTTCAGGCCATTGGCTTTTCCGCGCCGGGGTGTTGAGGGGTTTGGCCTCGGTCGCTTTGTCGTTCTTGACGGTGATCGACCAGGCGCCGTGGGTCTCTGCTCCACACTTGCCCTGGAAGAGTTCCAAGGTGAAGGAGTAGTCGGTGATCTTTTCCCACTTAGCGGCTCCGGACGCCGCTCCCTTCGTTCCGCATCCGCTGATGATGAGTGCGGTCATGCCGACAACTGTTGTCACTGCGCGGCGAGAGAACTTTGGACCGACCATGCAGCGCACCTCCCTTTTCACCTAGAGACACGCCAGCACGTAGCCAGGTTGCCCAGTACTGGGTGACGATCAGGATGACCCGGCGTGGACCTGCGGGCAAGATCCAATTTGTCGGATGTTCTCCCGTCGGCTGGGCATCGGTAGTCCTGGCCCTCCAGACAGGATCGCTATCGAACGCGGGCCTCTTGTAAACGAAGTGCCCCGGCGCTAGGTATTTTCGCCGCGTTGTCGCGCGGTTGCGGTGAGATAGCGGCTCGCGGAGTTGCTAGCGGTGCCGCTGCGGATGAGCGGGTCGTCGTTACTGGCCCGTATGCCGACGACTTGCCGCAATCGCGTAAGGGCGGCGAAGTATTGGGACGTAGGTTCGTGTCCGTTCCAGCCGCTTGCGGCCAACTCGTCGGCGACCTGGCGGAGGGCTGGTTCGCGTTCAGCCAGGATGCGGAATTGTTCGGAAAGCGGTTTATCCCGGAATTCGGCGAACATGTCTAGCCGTGCTTGCTCCTCGGTGTTCGGTCGGGATACAGGTTCTCTGGTAATCGCGGCCTGCAGCAGCCGGTAGGCGCGATCGGCGACGGGGAATTCCCGATTCCGGTCGGATCGTCGTAGCGCATGCGCCGCCGCGCGTAGATCTCGCGTGTGTCGGCCGGCGAGTTCGGTCAGTGTACGCACCGCGTCCGCATCGGATGCGTGTTCGACAGCGAGTTCGACTGCCCGTTGCTGTATTCGATTGGCCCGATCGTTGAGCATCGCGAACTCGGGCGGTCGCTCCTCGTCGTTGAGCTGATGGCGATACTCCCGTTTAAGCGCCTGGACCAGCATGAACAGACCCAGCACTCGCCGCGGTTTTATATCGCGCCACCGAAAATGCCGGCCACGCGATCCGTCGTGCTCCATGCGCCTGCCTCCCGGCGATTGTCGCGAGGCTATCTTGCCGGCAGGCTGGTTGGAGGATGCGCTCCCGGCGGGCAGTCGTAGACCCACCGGGCCGGTCTGCCCGGGGCAACCGGCGCGTTTTCGATTGACAGTGGTGGGCCGGTCGTCCGAGCGTAATGGCCCGGAAGTACTTCGTCCCGAACGCGATACGGCAAATGATCAGCGACAGTAGGTGACTGTGCGCGCCACCGGTTGGAAGCCCAGTCCGAAATAGAGTCGTCTGGCGACTGGGTAGGCATCGTCTCCGCGTGGGTAGACAACGGCTTGGGTGGCGCCTGCGTCTCGGAGCGCCAGCAGACACGACAAGGTCACGGCGGAGGCCAACCCTCGGCGTACGTGGCGCGGGTCGGTGCCGACCGGCTCCAGCTCGCCTACACGGTTTACTTCGTCCAACCAGCCAAGCGCCGATGCGACCAGCGCCCCGTCGGGTGCCTCCACGACTTTGTCCAGGTCGTGGCGATAGGGCCACGTATCCATAACTGCTTGGTAGCTCTTGGTTGTGACTGCCGAGTCCGCGTCGCCGAGATCGATCGGGGGAACAAGCAGCTCGCCGATCCGGCCGGGTCGCCAGGCTGCTCGGTGAGCGGCCGCCCTTTTGTTTGCCTCATTCATTCGTGTTGCTCGCAATCGGTAGCCCTCCCGGAGGAGTGGGACGGCAAGCGAGTCGTCCAGATTGATAATGCAGTGTTGGAAAAACGGCGCGTCGGGCTGCGGGTGATAGGCCGATTGCTCCAGCGTTTCTATGAGGTGGGTGTCGGTCTCCATCACCGTGACCGTGTGCTCGGTACTGGTCGCGGTGATTTCTTCGAACCACGCCAGGACTTCCGCGGCAAGCTCGGTATGAGCGGGGTCGAGGTACAAGTCCAAGCTGCCAGGTGCGGTGACCCATCCCCAGGCCGTGACGGTGTTGTTGTCTTCCCACAGGGAGGTTTGCCAGCTCAATTCCATGTTGGGAACGTGGTTTCTTCCCCAGGCCAGATCACCTATGTGCCAGCGGCTATTAGGTGTCCAAGTTCGTTGGACGGCCCGCTGCATGGCGATCAAATCGTCCCGGCCGGCATAGCTGCGTCGCTGCATCGGCGCCCTTCAGTCGTAGGCATGATGTGTAGAGAGCCGAGCTTTGAGCTCCGACAGCTGATCGTCAACTTGTTTGTGCGGTTGTCAGTCGCGCCCAGAATCCAGGGACGTTCTCTCGTCGGGCAGTCGCAGAATCTGTCCAGATCGCTCGGACGTTTGGTGATGTCGTTTGATTGTCGGTGGACGTCCGGCGGCCTGGCTGCAGCCGGCCCAAGTCGACTCTATTGTGTCGTACCCGCGCCGTAGTCTCGCTCGGTCAGCGACCTGGGAGGCAAGATCATGACGGCTGGGCCGGCAACGACCGGAACCGTGCTTGTTGGCTTGACATTCGATTGCTCAGATACGCGTCGCCTGGCTAGCTTCTACCGCCAATTGCTGGGCTCGACGGAGACCGGCGAGGAGAATGAGGGCTGGGTCAGTATCAAGGACCCCGCCAGCCAGATCTGGATTTCCTTTCAGAAGGCGAACCATTATCGGCCGCCCGTTTGGCCGCCTGAACCGGACAAGGTTCAGATGATGGCGCATCTGGAGATTCGGGTGAACGATCTCGATGCGGCCTGCGCACTTGCCGAGAGTCTGGGCGCGACGCAGATGTCCTACCAGCCGCAACCCCACGTCAGGGTGTATGCGGATCCTGACGGACATCCGTTTTGCTTGTTCGTCCCGGAGGCGCCCTAGACCTCCCCGCGATATCGCATCACTCCCTTTTCGGTAAACGGGGAGTTCAAGACGGACGAGGCGCGTGGTGCGCTCACTCCGGTCCTGTGGTTGTTGCTGAGCCGTTGCGGTGTGGCATCCGAGGTGCGTCACCCGCCGACCTCACATCGCTGAGGACGCCGAGGCCTTTCGTCGCTACAACCTCGAAAACCTTCGCGATTTCTGGCGACCCTCGGCTGTCAGCATTCGCGACCAGCTTGCCGGTTATCCCGAGACCCAGCCGCTTGACGCAGAGACGTTGGTTTCGCGATGCTCGGACCGGCGCGGCTGCATTACACACTCATGTATGGCGACATCGTGTCCAAAGTTGGCGCTGCCACCCACGTTTCCCCAATACTTCCCCGACACGACGGCGTTCGTAGACGAGGACGGCGGAATATCCCCAATTGCACGGTGCTCAGAGATCGGCGAGGACTTCGGCGATCATCTGGTGGCCATGTTGTTCCAACGGGCGATGGCCAACCTGAAATGCCCACACTGTGGTGCCGATGGCGGCACGGATCCGGTTGCGCTGCCAGGCGGCTGGTTCGCGAGGATCGTGACCGTATCCTTTCAAAAAGGCGGTCTCTGTCGCTGGCTCGTTTGTGAATTGTTGTGTTGCCAATGGAAAGAAATCGGTCAGGGCCGGCCGCAGCTCCGCTCTGCCAAAGTCGATCGCACTTACAGTCCCGCGATGAACGAGCCAATTACGAGGCTGCCAGTCACCGTGAGTCGGCACCACAATGCTCGGTGGTGTGGGCCAGGATTTCACCAGACGGCGAAGATGCTCTGTCGCGTCAGGGGCAATCCGATGCGGCTTGTCGAGGAACGCGAGCGTCGCTTCTTTCGCCCGGGCTTCGAATCCATCGTCCTCAACGACAAACTGACCGTGGAGCTGGGCCAGTAATTCACCGGCCTGACGGTAAATCTCCGGCGACCGCTCGTAGCGCGTGCCGTACACCAGCTGACCCGGCAGAAAGTCGGTCACAAGAATCTTGGCATTTTCCTCCGCGTGGACCAGTCGAGGAGCCCGTCCGATAGACCTCCATGGCATTAACCAGTCGCGGTGTGCCCGAATCTCTGCGCGCAGATGACGGTCTTTCGCGTCACCGGCCTTGACAATGTACCGGCGGCCAGCCTGTGACAATTCGAGCACGATAGTGCCGACCAATCCCCAACTGTGGTCCGTCGTCACTTCGGCGCCCGGCAGCCACTGCTCCAACAGGTCACGCTGACGGGGGCTGAGTTCACCAATTCCCGACATCACCCGCACGAGCCTACCGAGGCATACGCGGGGGAGGCGCGCCGCTGCCGGGTCGTCACCGGTAGGCCGAAACCCCGTGGACCTATGACCGATCCCATCCGTACGGTGATCTGCGTGACAAGTGCGCTGGGAATCAAGGTTGGCGCTGACGTGCTCGACTGTTGGCGTGAGTCGTTTGCTCCACCAATTCAGCCGTTCCGGACCGATCGACTCGGCTCCGATTCAATTGGCATCGGCCGCCAGATGAATCCCACCCTGGAGGTTCGGGACACTTTCCACGTATACAGCGGTAATTGGACCTGGCTGGAGGAGCCGGAATTCAACCAACTGAGGCTGAAGGTGAGGCGGGAATTGCTTTTCCGGCGGGTTGCGCTTGGCCGGCTGAATCAGATACCCGAGCACGCCCGTCGTCACGTCGCCGCGCACCGAACGGATTCCCGTGTTGTGTGGTGGCCTTCGCTCCTGCGCCGGGTTGGTGATCGACCTCTGCTGTCCTACGTCGAGAATGGCCTGCCACCGAGCCGGCATCGCGAAGTGACGTCAGCGATATGGGCTCGCGCAGCCGGAATATTGCCGCGTGCGGCTGACCTCGCGGGTAATTGGCCGTCCGGGTCTGGTCCCAACTGCTTCGGGAATGTATTGGCAGCCGCGGGCGTAGAAGGCGCCGAGTTCGAATGGACCCAGCGCGAGCCGTTCGAGGACTGGCTGGCCGGGAATACGACCTGTTTTCGCGGCACACAACGGGACCACCAGCCCGGCATCGTTCTCGTATGGCGCAATCGTGAAGGTCTGGCCGAGCATGCCGCCGTCACGATCGGAGATGGCTACGTATTGAACAAGCCATCGCAGGCCTGGTTCAGCCCGCGAGTTGTATGGACCGTGCAAGAGACCATCGCGGCGTCCCGATACCGAGGAGTGACCTTAAGCCGTTATCGCATAGTCACCGAGACATCATCGGTTTACGGTCATTGCTCGCGGTAGATCTCGATGACCTCGCGTATCGCGTAGTAAACAAGTACGTATCCGGCAGCGGGGTCTGCCCACCACCAGCCGAGGATTGCGTTGAGGACCAAACCGAGCAGGACGGCGACGGCGAGGATGCCGTCGATGACGGTCACTCGGCCTTCGGTCTGCAGGACGGGATTGCCAAGCGCGGCCCCGGTCCGTGTTTTGCCTGCCGCGAGGGCGAACATGGCGACGGCGGTGATGGCGGTCCACACGATGCCGGCCGGGCTGTGGTTCGGATGGTAGCCGGTGGCTAGCACCACGGTGGATTGCGCGAGTAGATAGACGGCCAGGACGGCGAACGCGACAGCGATGAGTCGAAGCGCTTTGCGCTGGCGTTCTTGTCCGCTATCGGACAGTTGCCAGATGACTACCGTTGATGCGCCGATCTCGATCAGGGAGTCCAGACCGAAGCCGGCGAGCGCGACGGATCGGGCGGTCCAGGCCGTGATGGCGAGAACGACGATGCCGACGACGTTCCACGCGAGAGTGGCATATTCGAGTCGGAATCCGCGCCGGAGAAGGCGTCGCTGCTCGGCCGGACTGAGGGTCGCCATGAAGACAAGCCTCGCACGTTGTGTCGCTGGCCTGGCTGCGGCGTTCTGTTGGCCGTGCGCCGTGGAGCGATACCGCGCCGCGGCCAGGGAAGGCCGAGGGAGGAGGCCCCTGGAGGGCGAGCGCCGGCTTGATCTACCGAGAGATTAATCGGCAATCGTGGTGCAGCGGGTGACGGCAATCGAACGAGCACGACTAGCTTGAACGATTTGACCGGCTTCGAAGCAGATGGCGCGGGTGAGCGTGGCGATGGTGACTCGACGGTCTCTCGGTGACCGTGCTTGCCCGCCCTTAATCGCACGTTAATCGCACGGCGGATCGCCGCCATACAAATTCCTATCGGTGGCCAATAACTCGGTGGCCGGCGAATAGTGGTCCACCCGCCTGATCGAGGAGTTCATGGAGGAGGCTTCGGATCGCGTTGGGGTTGTCGTGTGCCGCTAGCCATCGAGCGGTGAGGTCGGAGTCGTAGTCGCGCAACTCCCGCAGGAGCCACTTCCCATCGCCAGGCCAGCGAGATCCCAGCATGAGGGCCTTCTCTGCGACGGTGATCCAGGCCGTTGCGGCAATCACTCTCCGTTCGCCAGCATCGGTGACGTGCACGAGGTCGTCTAGCAGGTCGGTGAGTCTGTATCGAAGGCCTTGCCGATCGGTCTCGGTCAGGGGCGCTGGTCCAGCTGCGAGAATTGCGGCGCATTCGGCTTGGAGCTTTATTGCATCGTCGTCGTCGGTGAGCAATACGCCGGTGGCGATCATGCGGATCAAGTCTGGCTGTCGCATCGGTCGTGCATTGGCGATGTGCTGGGTGAGAGTCTGTCTGTCGTGTAGGAAGGCCTCCACCGGCCACCCATGTGTGTGCTGTGAGTCTCGGCAGGGCACCCGTGGGTCGTCGTCGGGTAGAACCACGATGATGTCGAGATCGGATCCGGCCGTGCGGTGACTGGTGACGACGCTCCCGGACAGGAGCGCCCACCGCGCCTCGGGGAAATGGTCACCCACAATTACGCGCGCAGTCTCGATTGGATCCTCAGCTGACTCGTCGGGGTTCATGTGGGGAGCCTACGGCTCGTCGCCCCTGCATGCGGTGCCTACAGCCTGGATCGGCGGGGCAGTAGTGGCCAGCCTTGACCGTGGTTGACCCTCGTAATGGCCCGACATAAGCGCTGCATCTCGGTACAGCCGTTGCACACCATGCTTCAGCTGCGAATGGCTGTGATCATTGCGAAGGTTAGATATGCGCCACGGTCCCGTTCCAGGCCCGGTATGCAGGCCAGTGAGCCGCGTCTGACATCGGCGCAGGACGTGTGTTCGGCGCATACTCGGCACCACAGCAGCCAGTCTTCCCAACCACGTGGTTGGGATCGGGCTGAAGTCACGGTGACATACCGGGATTCATCCCAGTGGAATCGCCACCACTCGGCGGTGTGAAAAGACAGTGCTTCCCAGCCGAGTAGGTCGCGGATCGGTTCAGGTAACCCGCCGATGTCACGGGTCTCTGTGACACTTCCGTGTACTGCTATAGCCAGGATGCCGCCGGGTTTGAGGAAGCGACTGATGTAGCCAATGTAAAGGTCGTCTGTACCGAAATAGTGATATGCGTCGATGGAGATAATGGCATCGAATTCTGCATCTTGGAAGGGCAGAGAGTGCGCTTCGGCGTCGATCGCTTGCACCTTGCCACTCACGCCCGCATCCGCGAATCGCGCGTTATTCTCGGCCGCCGGCACCCAATAATCGGCGGCAATTACCGGTACGTCGTACTCACGTGCCAGGAAGATCGATGTCATGGCGCGTCCGCAGCCGAGATCCAGAACGCGCATTCCCGGTTGTAATGGCACATCGTTCAGTAAATCTTCGAGTAACCACAGGGGGTTCGGGCCCATGCAGTTGTCGACCTGCCACTGCGGGTCGTAAGCCGCGGAGCGCGGATATTCCGCCCGAATCAGAGACTGAAGTGTGCTCATTTCGACAGTCTTCGCGTACCGGTTCTTGAATTCAAACCATTTCGTGCCCGTCGGGCTGAAATCCATCGTCCTGGTCAGCCCGGAGGGCGCCAGGAGGTGTGGGGCGGCGAGGACCCAAAGAGTGCGCGGAACCAGGATGCCGCGTTCATGACGCGGCTGTTCGGAGGCGGAACGGCTGAGTCCGCTGACTGCCACCGGAGGTTGGACCAGACCGCCGTTGCGTTACGTACGTATTTGACCTTTGGGCCAGCCGCCGTTGCTGTATAGGAGTTGTCCGTTGATCCAATCGGATTGGTCGGACAGCAGGAAGCGGACCAGATTCGCGGTGTCGGCGGGCGTGGCCAGGCGTCCGGTTGGCTGTTGGCTCAGATTTATTGCGCGGATCTCATCGGTCATCCATCCGGTGTCGACTGGGCCGGGGTTGATCACGTTGGATCGGAGCTTCTTGTCTCCCAACTCGTGAGCTGCTGCCAACACCAGGCGATCCAACCCTGCCTTGGTGACGCCATAGGGAAGGTTGCCGACGGTGTGGTCGCCGGTGAGGGCCACGACTGACCCGCCGCTGTCTGGCAGTTGTCGGGCAAACTCGGCGAGCAGGAGCCAGGTTGCCCGAATGTTCACGGCGTAGTGGCGATCAAAACTCTCCACGGTCGTGTCGAGCACTGTCGAGTTGTGTTGGTGGGCGTGACACATCACCAGGGCGTCCAATGCGCCGAGTTCCCCGATAGCTGCCTTTGTGATCGCCTCGGGCACGAAGGCGTCCTCCAGATTGCCCGGTACGAAGGTGACCCGCCGGCCAGTACCCCGCAGCTCGTCGGCCAAGGGTTCCGGATCATCAGCAGCACCAGGAAGGCCCTTTTCGAGGTCGGATGGCTGCCAGTACGACAAAGCTAGATCCCAGCCATCAGCGGCAAGCCCAGCGGCAACACCCGCTGCGATTCCCTGCCGGCGGCCGACGCCTGTCAGAAGGACGTTGGGCACGGCAACAAACCCCTTATTGCGGCTGTGGTTAAAGGTGCAGCAACGTTATCGGGATCGGCCGGGACCCGCGCGAATATTGAGTGCCTCCGCCGCAACCATGGTCAAGTCCGTTGCATGGCTGGGGCAGACTCCCTACAGTGCCTGCCGTGATGATGTGATTTCGGCCGCCACCTCGCGTGTGCGGCTTTCCGCCTGTCTATTCGTGCCGCCACGTGCGGCTACTTCAGTGTGGAGAGATCACGATGAATCACTTCGACAGCCCGCATCGGGCTGACCGAGCCTTTGCCGAGCTCGTAGCTAAAGCTGAGGCCGATCCCTCGGTACTCGGCCTCTTCTTGCACGGCTCGCGCGCGTTCGAGGGCATGGCCACTGCCCGCTCCGACTACGACGTGGCGGTGATCACCGACGACAGCGAGCAGGGCAGGCGCTGGCAGGGCGAGAAGTCCAAAGAGCTGGACTGGGGACCCATAGTTCTGGCTGCATATCGCTCCAGAGTCCTTGACGGATCCCGGTGGCCGGACGGTGCTGAACGCTGGCCCGACACCGAGCGTTACATTTTTGCTCATACCCGCGTACTGATCGACCGCCTCGACGGACAACTCACCGAAATCGTGCGTGAAGCCGCCACATTCCCTGCCCGTAGCCGGGACAGGCTGCCGACGATGCTCGACGTCTAT
>JBEDUI010000142.1:0-17646 GCA_040414495.1 Mycobacteriales bacterium | reverse complement strand
CCAACGCACAAACCACCCCGCAGCCAACCCGACCTCCCTGCAACCAACCCGACCCAACGCACAAACCACCCCGCAGCCAACCCGACCTCCCTACAACCAACCCGAACCAACGCACAAACCACCCCGCAGCCGACCCGACTTCCATGCAACCAACCCGAACCAACGCGCAAACCACCCCACAGCCAACCCGACTTCCCTACAACCAACCCGAACCGACGCACAAACCTCCCTGCAGCGAGCGTGACTGGAGGGTTGTTTTCGGCCCAGAAATCGGCCCTGGTGTCACGCTCGCTGCAATAAGAGCTTTCTCGCCGCCGTCCGCATGGCCGACCTCACGTCCTCGCCAGCCGCCCCTGCGTGCAGCGAACGTGACACCAGAGCCATTTACCGACCCAAAAACCACCCTAGCGTCACGCTCGCTGCAAAACCGCACCAAGCGCCAACCCTCATGTCACGCTCGCGGCAACAAGAAATCCCCCGACACTCCATGCAGCGAACCTGACACCAGAGCCATTTACAGACCGAAAAACCGCCCTGGCGTCACGCTCGCTGCAGAATCGCATTAAGCGCCAACCCTCATGTCACGCTCGCGGCAACAAGAAATCCCCCGACACTCCACGCAGCGAACGTGACACCAGAGTCATTCACCGACCCAAAAACCACCCTGATCTCACGCTCGCTGCAAAACCGCACCGAGCGCCAGCCCTCACGTCACGCTCGCCGCAATTTCGGTGCGAGCGCCGACCCCTCCTGTCACGCTCGCGGCAACAAGAAATCCGCCCGCCGCCGCCCGACACTCCATGCAGCGAACGTGACACCAGAGCCATTTACAGACCGAAAAACCGCCCTAGCGTCACGCTCGCCGCAAAACCGCACCGAGCGCCAACCCTCACGTCACGCTCGCCGCAATAGCGCTCTATCGCTCACCCGGCCCGCTGCAAAACGGCACCGAGCGCCAACCCTCATGTCACGCTCGCGGCAAAAAACGTACGCAGAAAGCGGAGAAAGCACAGAAATTCAGAAGCCGAATATCTCGACGTTGCGGCGTTGACCGGCCAGGACCGGGGCCAGATCGTCGGCCGGGAATGGCTCGCCAAGCAGGTGACCCTGGGCGCGGTGGCAGCCGATCCGCAGCAGTTCGTGCACCGCCCGGGCCGTCTCCACACCCTCGGCGACCAGGTGCAGATGCAACTGCTGCCCCAGCCGCACGATCGATTCCACGATCGCGGTGTCGCCCACATCAAGGCCCAGGCCCTCTACGAAGCTGCGGTCGATCTTGAGGGTGTCAACCGGCAGCGTCTTGAGCTGGGCCAGCGAGCTGAAGCCGGTGCCGAAGTCGTCGATCGCTGCCTGCACGCCGATCGCACGTAGCTCACGCAACGTGGATAGCACCTGATCCAGGTCCGGGAACACCGCCCGCTCGGTGATTTCCAAACACAACAGATCGCCTGTTAAATCAAACGCCGAGAGCGTCGCGGCCACGGTCGAGACGAAATCCTTGCTGATCAACTGGGCCGGCGAAACGTTGACCCGCAGCTGCAGCGAAATGTCCGGATACTGCGCCCGCCATTCGGCCAGCTGCCGGCAACCCTGCACCAGTACCCAGCGGCCCAGCTCGATGATCGTGTTCGTTTCTTCGGCGACGTCGATGAACTCGTCGGCGTCGAGCAGCCCGCGTACCGGGTGCTGCCAACGGACCAGCGCCTCGACCGCCAACAGGTTGCCGTTCCGCAGATCGAACTCGGGTTGGTAGACCAATCGCAATGCGCCGCTGGAGATCGCGTTCCCCAGATGCAATTCGATCTCGGACCGGGCCTCGACCTTCTCCCGCATTTTCTCGTTGAACGGCTGCACGACGCTGCGCCCACGGGCCTTGGCCTCGAGCAACGCCACGTCGGCGTGCTGCAGCAGTTGGTCGACCGTGGTCTCGCCCGGATAACCAATCGCCACGCCGATACTGATCGACCGGCTGATCGGGTGACCACCAATGTCGATCGGCTCGGCGACGTTGTTCAGAATGGTCTGACCGATCTTCAACGCATCGTCCATGTCGCCGATGCCGCCGGCGATGATGACGAACTCGTCGCCACCGAGTCGCGCGACGAAATCATCCTTGCGCACACTGTCGGTCAAGCGTTTGGCCAGGGCACCGAGGAAACGGTCGCCGGCACCATGCCCGAGGAAATCGTTCATCGCCTTGAGCCGATCAAGGTCGAGGAAGAACAACGCCACCGGACGGGCTCGCCGGTCACTGAGCATCTGGCCGAGCCGTTCCAGGAACGAGCGTCGGTTATGCAGACCGGTCAACGCGTCGTGGTAGGCGTTGACCTTGAGCCGTTCCTCCGCCTCGACCCGGGCCTGCAGCTGCACGAGCAGGGAGGCAATGGCCCGCAGCGCGTTGATCTCCGCATCCGACCAGGCCCGGTCACCGAATTTGATGAAGCCCAGCACGCCTCGCGTAACCGAGTTCTGCATCAACGGCACCGTCGCCAGCGACACCGCGTCAACGCCCGAGCCCTCGCGGACCCGTTTTTGATAATCGGCTGAATTCGGCTCGGGCCGGACGATCAGTGGCTCGCGCAGATCGGCTACGGCCGAGAAAACGGGGTCGCTGTTCTGGAACGGCACCACCGCCAGCGGATCCGGATCGGGGACGTTCTGTCGGACCGGCCATTCCGCGGCCAGCACGCTGACCCCGCGTTCATGGTCGTTCAGTCGCAAGAAGCTGGTATCGACGGTGAAGAACTCGCCGAGGGTCTGCAGCGTGTACCGGTACGACTCCTCGATCGTCGCGGCCGACACCGGCATCAGATCGGTCGCGATCGCCGTAACCAATTCATCCAGGCGACGCTGCTGGCTCGTGGCCGCCTCGAACACGACGTCGATGACAAAGCCACACAGCCGCGCCGTCATCTCGACGAAAGCCTCGTCCTCTTTCGACCATTCCCGCCCCGGCTTAGCGGGACGGGCCACGGTCAGTGCGGCATAGCGCTCCGACTCCCAACCGGAAATGGCGCAGACCAACAACTGCCAGCCCTCGACCTCAGCCGTGGTCGTGCGCGGCGCGGTGCCGCCAACGGGAAGCGGCTCGATCATCCAGCGGCGGGCACGCTCCGTCGCCAACCCGGCCAATGCCGTGCTGTCCTCCAGACTCGACCAGACATGCTCGACGGCGCTGTCGCGCATGAGCAACTGGACGAGCGATCCGTCGACCGTCTCACCCAGCGTCTGCAGGAACTGGTCCAGCTGGTGGACATCGACGGCGACCGGGTCGTCGTCCGGATCTCGAGCGTGCCTACCCATCAGCCTCGATCCCCGGTCCCTGCGCCGGTTTGCGCAGCAACGCATCCAGCCCCAGGCGCTGGCTGCGCGCCGTGGGCAGCGGCGCATGGCTCAGCCTGAGAATCAGAGCGAACTCCTCGTCGTGGGGCACACCAGACAGGCTACGGAACTGATGAGCCAACTGGGTGAGTTCACTACGATACGGCGTGCCGACCAATGAGGTGAAGTCGTCCGCGCTTTGCGCGAACAGAAATACCGGCGAAACCGGCTGAACGCCCAATCCACGTGCCTGCGCCCGGATCCAGAGCCGTTCTACGGCGGCGCCGCCGCGGACGTAGTCAACCGGCGAACGGCCCTTGATCGTCACGACAGCGATGGCCGAGCTGGACAGGACGCTGTCGCGGGTCGGCTGGCCCAAAGCGCGACCGCCGTTCCAACTAGCCAGCGCCGCCATGACATCCGCGCGCCGGGCGACCGCAAGCTTGGCCAGATCGGCGGCGCCCAGCTCCAAGGTACGTACGTCCAGACCCATGTCGAGTCGGTCCTGGCCGGGCCAGCTCAGCTCGCTCATCATTTCCGCGTGCAGCCACGGTGTCAGATAACGGATCCGGTCTGATTCGCCGAGCAGTTCGGCGCACTGCTCGAGCGACTCCGGTGTGGTGAGCAGGCGCAGCCGCGCGCCCTCGTCCTCGACCAGCGCCCGCAGCTCGTCGATCAACTCCGGCGCCAGATCCTCCGGCTTGCCGTGCTGCCGGTTGGCGCAGCGGGCCAGCATCGCCGGGAACTCCGCCGCCAACTCGGGATCGACGCCCCCGCGTTCGAGTAGATGCACCGTGCCAATGTGGTTTTCCGTATCCGACGGGAACAATTCGACCGCGCCCAACCGGCCCGTAGCTGCCGCGGCGATCCGGGCGTTGGCCAACACCGCACCGATTGCCACATAGCTGCCGCGAAATGCAACATCCATGGTGCTGGTGCGTTCAGGTACGAGATGGACCTGCAGGCTCGACTCGTCGGCCACGAATTCCCACGGCTGCACGTTGCCCCCGGAGGGGGCCAGGCTCGCCGACCGCAGAATCGTGGTGAGGGCGTCGGTTCCAGCTGGGTCATCCGGCACCAGCTCGACCGGCGGCGCCGGCGGCAGCGTGCCTTCGGCCGGGGCGTCGGGTTGCGCCAGCCGGTCGAGGGTCGACTGCAGATCGACCCGGGTACGGCCCGAGGGCAGCTCGTCACCGCGGCCGATGCGGCGGGCGACTGCGGCCACACTGGCCGCGCCCAATGTCACGTCCTCGGCTAATTGCGGCCAGGTGGTCAGTGTCTCGTCGACCTCGGCCATCGACGCCGCCATGATCGCCGAGAGCTGGTCGGTCTCCAGAATCCGCAAGACATACGGAACTTTGTCGTGTGTAGACAGACCGCTCATATCCGCGGCGCTGAGATCGCCGAGCATGCCATGGAATATCGGACGGTCCGGAGTCAGGTCGAATCGCTCCACATCGAGCAGACCGCGGTCGCTGGTCTCCATCACCACAGGCAACCGGCGGGCCCGCGCTGCCTCCCGAACCGAGAGCTTGATATCGAGAGAGTCGCATTCCTCAATAACAAGGTCCAGCTCATCCAGAAATTCGTTCATTGTATCCGGGGTGAGACCCTTATCGAATATCTCGACGTCAACGTAGGGGTCCAGCTCCATAATCCGGCGAGCACAGACCGCCGCCTTGTTCACGCCTATATCCAGCACGGTTGCTGGCACCCTATTGAGATTGGACAGTTCGATAGCATCGAAATCAGCCAAACGAATACGGCCGCACAATCCTTCCATGGCTAATGTATACGCAATGGAATGCCCGACACTCTGTCCGACGACACCGATATTCCGAGTGGACAGGCGTTCCTGTTCGGCCGCGGTGATCTTGTTTCGATTCCGATCGAGCCGCAACCGGCGGTACGACAATGGACCGAGCACCGAGACAACGCTGCGCCGCCACGGGTAATAAATCCACCGGTGTGGTTCCGAACGCAGCTGCGAGCCCACCGCGGGCACCAGCCGATCAAGCTCGGCCCGCATCGACGGCAGCGAATCCACCGTATCTACGCAGGGATCGGAGCGCAGCGCGTCCAATCTGATCCGGTCGGTCTCGCTGCGCTCGTCGAGAATTTCCACTTGCCAACTGGGCTCCGACGTGCAGCCGGAGTCGTTCAACGCGGTCATGCGTGTACACGCGGCCGTGGCAGCGAACTCACTGCGTCGACCACACTGGACCGGGCGATTACGGCGGCCTCACCACGAAAACGTCGCAGCTGAGCCGGATCCGCTCGCTCGTGTAACTTGCTGAAATCCCACCACATCATGGTGGTCTGATAGCGCTCGTCAGGGTACGGCACCGGTACCAGTCCTTCAGTGACAGCGGATCCGGTGCTGAGCCAGCGTTTCACCGCATGCGTTCCGGCCGTGCAGAAAGCGAACTGCACGTCCAATATCGTCATGGCATGCAGAAAGCAGCGGGCCAGGGTGTTGCTCAACTCGTCGCGGTGATTGGCGGTGTGCGCGACCCAGCCGCCCTTGATTTCCAACACACCAAACGGTAGGCGGTCCTCAATGAGACGCCCCACCATCGCCATGCCAGTCGGATCGGCGGCGAACTCGATCAACGCGTGGGCATCCTGACTGCTGGCCAGCGGGCCGTGCATGCGCACCCCCGCGACAATCTCTTCGGTCGGACTGAATGCCACGAAGAATAGCGACGTAGAGTCACCGGAGACGAAGGAATCCAGGTCCAACGCGGCCTCAACGCCGAATCGTTGGTAGCTCTCCGTCAGGCCAGCAACGTAAGACCGCCACAGATCGGGCCGTTTCTGTGGTGTGTGCGCCTCGATGCGACAGCCGGACGTCGGATCCCAGAAGGAGATCGAGCGCGCCTGCTCGTCCACAAGCAATTCGGGCACCGTCGTCGACATCATTACTCTCCCTAGTGGGACGGCTGTGCGCCAATCGGAGCAAAGCCTCACCCGGCATTCCCGTCCCTGACTGTGCTTTCACCAATATGGTCGGTGAGACATGCTGCCTTACCAGCGGCGTTCTAGAAGCCGCTACGACAAAAAGACATTCTCGCTTATCGAACGGGTAGAAAGAAAGTGGCCAAATGGCGGGGTTTCACCGCGCCGGCCGCCTCCTTGCATGGGGCGGTAGCGGGCCAGATAACATCAAGGACCGTGATCCAAGGGCCGCATCGTGATGCAACTCGCGCTGTGTCAGGCGAATTGGCCGACCTGCGGATACCGCCGTAGCTGCGGCGATACCGGTACTCTCCTTTCCGGCGGACGTTGATCGGCCCGAAACTTGGGCGGATTCACGACCACGGTGAACGCAACGCCGTCGATTCAGCCGTATTCGGCTGCGTCGTGCTGATCCGATTGCCATCTGGCTACGGCCAAGTCACGACAAGGTTGCCGGATGGACCGACTGGTACGCGTTTGCGCTAAATCGCGATTCGCTTGGCTGGCCGGACGTACCCGGGATTTTGCGCTGGCTCGTTACCTCTCGCGAGTTTCGGGCGGTTACGCCCTGCCGCAGCTGGGACACGACACGCCCCGCGATCGATTCGGCCGGGCCTGAACGCCGTACGAACGCGCGTAGTTCAGCCGATCACGCAGTCTTTGCCGGATCGCTATTATTCCGCACCGAACCTTCCGGCGACGAGCGCATTTCACACTGGACTTTGCCCGCGGCAGCCATCACAGCAGATCACCGGCAGCACGGGGCTGCCGGTGATCTGCTGTCGCTGCGGGCTTTTCAGTTGTCCGTTCTTACGAATGGACTCCGTCCGGTCACGGTGCGAATCCGTTGTCCCATGTGGTCGAATCGAATCGACTAGCCGCAGGCCCGCAGCGCACTAGGCGAGCGCGGCGTCCAGCGAAATATCAACAGCGGCGAGCGCTTTGCTGACCGGGCAGCCCACCTTGGCCGCCTGGGCGGCCGCCTCGAAACCGGCGGCATCCAGGCCGTCGACCGTACCGCGCACCACGAGCTGGATGCCGGTCAGCTTGAAGCCACCCGCTGGATCCGGGCCGAGCGTGACGTTCGCGCTGACGTCCAGCGAGCGCGGCGTACCGCCGGCGCGGGCGACCTCGGCGGAAAGCGCCATCGAGTAACAGGCCGAATGCGCGGCGGCAATCAGCTCCTCGGGGCTGGTGGTGCCGCCGGCGTCATCCGCGGTGCGCTTGGGAAACGACACCTCGTACGTCCCGATCTTCGAGCTGCTGAGCTCCACCTGGCCCGAACCCTGCTCCAGGGAGCCGGTCCAAGCGGTGCGGGCGGTGCGTGTGGGCATGTCACTCCTTTGTGTATCAGTGCGGCCGGGCGGGTCCTCGTTAGGTCTGCGAGGCTCTGAGTTGACCGTACCCCCGCGTCTCACACCGGCACCGATTCGGGTGGTTGGTGACGTCCTGTTCGTCTGTCCAAAGAGGACAGACGAGATGACCGGCTCCGGTCAGGCTCCCCTCGGGTGCGGCCGACTCGGGTCGCACACGCTGAAAGGCTGACGCCAACGTATTGGCCGTAGATGTCGCACCGACACGGGATGTTGACACAAATGAGCATCTCGACGCGGTCTTGTTTTCTTCTCGTGTCCTGATTTCGGTCGCGATCCAGTCGCTCAGCGATGTGTCCGAAATGACGCCGCCGCAATACCGGACGCTGGCGGTGCTCGCCGCGCGTGAGCCTGGCACGCTGGCCGAGCAGCACCGGAAGGTTTGGTCCGGGCGCTGCGTACCTTCGCCGCCGCCGGCGCCTTTCGGGGCAGGTCCGGTTGCGGGGCCGGTACCAGACATGCCCGGTCTGGGGGTCGCATTGGCTGTTTCAACTTCGTTGCGAGACGAAACGCACCCGTGTCGTCGCGGCACGTCCACAACTCTCGTTCGGCCTCGGCGCGATCGCACCGCGGCCCCGGTTCGGTTCCCACGCAAGCCCGAGACGTCCCGCGATACAACGTGGACAGTCAATCGATACGCGCTAACGTCCAAGGGCATGAGAAGAATTCAGTATCCGGAACACGACACCGTCTTCACCTGGGCCGCGCCGGCCTTGAAAATCGGGCTGGGCGCCGTCGATGAAACGGGATACGAGTTGGCCCGGCGCGGAGTCGATCGCGCGTTGATCGTCACCGACGCCGGCATCGCCGCGACCGGATGGCCCGACCGAATCGCGGAAAATGCCCGCGCTCAAGGCGTGGAATGCGTGATCTACGACGGCGTGCATATCGAGCCGACCGACGCGAGCGTACTGGCGGCGCTGGACTTTGCCCGCTCGGCCGGCTCGTGGGGCGCGATCGTCGCGCTCGGTGGCGGGTCGTCGATCGACACCGCCAAAGCGGTAAACCTGTTGGCCAACAATCCCGGCGAGCTGGCCGACTATCTCAACGCACCGGTGGGAAAGGCGCTGGCTCCGGTCAATCCGCTGCGGCCAATGATCGCTATTCCAACGACCGCCGGAACGGGCTCGGAATGCACGGCGATGTCCATCCTGGACGTGCTGAAATTACAGGTCAAAACGGGGATCAGCCATCCCGCACTGCGTCCGAGCCTGGCAATCGTCGATCCTCAGTTGACCGTGTCGATGCCAGCGGCTGTCACTGCCGCCTGCGGTATGGATGTGCTCTGTCATGCCGTGGAATCGCTGACCGCGCGACCGTACACCGCGGTGGCGCGCAAATCTCCGGAAGAACGGGTCGTCTATTGCGGCGCCAATCCTATATCCGACCTCTGGGCCGAGCAGGCGATCGCGGCACTGAGCCGATCCCTGCACGCCGCGGTGGAGAACGGCGACGATCTTGCGGTGCGCACCGACGTGATGTTGGCCGCTACATACGCCGGCATGGGTTTCGGCAATGCCGGCGTACATATTCCGCACGCGAATGCCTATCCGATCGCCGGGCGGGTGCGGGAATACCACCCGGCCGGCTATCCCGGTGACGAACCGCTGGTGCCGCACGGTCAGGCCGTCTCGTTGACCGCGCCGGCGGCATTCCGGTTCACCTTCGGCGCCAATCCGGAGCGGCACGTCCGAGCCGCACAGCTCCTGGATCCGGGCCGGCAGACGACGCCGGACGCGGAAAAGCTGCCGGCCGCGCTGATCGGGTTGATGCGTGGACTCGGTATTCCGTCCGGCATCGGCGCCGTGGGTTACACCGAGGCTGATCTCGACGTTCTCGTGGAGGGCGCGGTGAGTCAACGCCGATTGCTGGCGCAGGCGCCGAAACAACCCTCGGCTGCCGATCTGCGCGCGATCTTCGCCGAATCGTTGGCGAACTGGTGAATGGCGATTCTGGCTGGACCGTTCAACCCAGCTCGGTCAGGTCGCCGGGTACCACGAGATCGGCGCGCGCGACACCACCTGCTACGGCCCGGGCATTCGCCTCGTCGGAGCCATTCACCCACCGCTCGGCCGCCGGTCGCGTTTTGCCGAACTGCACATGCCGATGCACCAGCCGTTCCCGCCGTTTGGTGTTGTCCAACTCCATAAACCAGCACTCGTCCAGCAGATCGCGGACGCCGGTCCACGGCGGTTCGTGGTAGAGCAGGTAATTGCCTTCGGTGATGATCAGCCGAATGGACGGCTCCACCGCAATGCTGGCGGCGATCGGCTGGTCCAGATCCCGCTCGAACGCCGGCGCGTACACGATGTTCGCGGTTTCGGCCCGGAATCGCCGCAGCAGCGCCATATAACCGAGCGGGTCGAACGTGTCCGGGGCACCCTTGCGATCGGCCCGACCCAGGCGGCTCAACTCCACATCGGCCAGGTGAAATCCGTCCATCGGAACGACGATCGCCGCCGGACCGACCGCGGCCGCGAGATATTTCGCGAGCGTGCTCTTCCCCGAGCCCGGCGCACCGGCAATACCCAGAATTCGGCGGCCCCCGGTCCCCAGCTTGCAGGCCCGGTGGACCAACTCCTGCGCCGACATACGATCAGTGGTCACCGAGGCTGACCCGCGTCCGGTCGGCCATCGCCTTCCGGAAATCCTCCAGCGGATAGAACCTCATGCCGCCGGCGCCGCGGACCGACCGAATCGCGTCGCCATCGAATTCATACGCGAGCGTCTCCCCGGGTGCCCCATATCCAGGCGCATCGGTGATCCGCAGCCGATCCTCGTCCTCAATTCTCAACTTCAGCAGCGCCTGCGCCGGATCGGCCTGGCCGGGGCGAATTCCGAACAGCGCGCCGCCCAGGCACACCACATCAAGGACCGACCACAAATTGGCGAATCGGCCGCAATAGCGAGCCACCCCGGCCGGCACCGGCTCGCCCTCGTCGATCAGGTCGATCAGCTTCACCACGCCGCTGGCCAATTCCTGGGCCGGACCGTCGATCGCGTTGGTCAGCACCGAGACGGCGATTTTCTCCTTCGGGTCGAACATCGTACGAGTCGAATGACCGGGATAGCCGCCGCCATGACCGACCAACCGACGCTCGCCGATGTGCTCGACCCCCAAGCCCAGACCGTAGGCCCCGTCGCCGCCCTCGACGGTCCATTCCTCGTGCTGCATCAGCCGTTTCGACGCGTCGCTGAGCAACCGGGTGTCGCCGAAGAAATGCCCGGCAGCATAGCGGCACACATCGGCCGCGGTGCTGCTGAATCCCGTTGCCGCGGACATCGCCCGGGTGTCGACGTGGTCTATCGGGATCCGGTCCTCGCGGTACGACGTCCCGGTGTAGCCGGTCGCGTAATCGGAAAGCCGGGCCGTATCCAATTCCGGGGCGGTGTCGGCCAGACCGAGCCGGTCCACGATATTCGCGCGGACGTAATCGTTGTACGGCAGGCCGGACGCCGCCGCGATCACCAGGCCGAGCAACGAATAGCCGATATTCGAATACTTGAACCGCTCGTTCGGCGCCAGCACCGCGGCGGCATCGGTGACCAGACCGCGTAGCTCGGCCTCATCCGGAAATGGCCGTACCAGCTGCCAGAAATCGCTCTCCTCGCCATCCCGGAATACGCCGGCGGCATGGCCGAGCAACTCGCGAACGGTTATCGCGGCCAGCTTCGGCGAGGCGTCGGCGGTCCACGGCAGGTGCGCCCGTAGCGGGTCGTCCAACCGCAGCGCGCCCGCCTCGACCAGTTGCAGCACGGCGGTCGCGGTGAACGTCTTGGAATGCGAGGCGATCCGAAACAGGTGCCCCGGGGTGAGCACGGTCCCCGACTCGACGTCGGCGTACCCGTGCGCAGACCGCAGCACGAACTCATCCCCGACCAGGACGGCGGCCTGGACGCCGGGAACCCGCAGGTGCTGTTGCCGGAATTGCAGCCACGAATCGATATACGGCGCCGCGGCCGCGATCGCGTTCTTCGAGGGTGTGATCACCCGCTGACCCTACCTGGCGGGGGTCTGACCGAGGATCGCTCGGCCGCCGCGGCAGCCGCATCCGGACTGGTAATTACACCAATCGGCCTGCGTTCGATCGGCCTGTGGAAGGAGATCCGGTGACCGAACGCGGTCACGTAGCCTGATCGCATGCCTGAGCTCACGCCCGTGCCGGACAACCGCGAAGGGCCGTTGGAGCGGCGCGAGCGGATTCGCCGGCAGGTGCTCGCGGACGGGTTCGCCCGCATCGAAGATCTGGCCCGTTCCTATGCGGTCAGCGTGATGACCGTGCACCGCGACCTCGACGCGCTGGCGGGCGAAGGCTGGCTGACCAAGCTGCGCGGCGGTGCGACCGCGACGCCCTCGGCCCTGCTGCGAGCCAGCGTCCGGGACCGGGCCTCGGCTATGCGTCCGCATAAAGCGGCCATCGCCCGTACCGCGGCCGGACAGTTGCGGCGCGGACAGACGATCTTCCTCGACGACAGCACGACCGCGATGGCGCTGGTGCCGTATCTCGCCGAGCACGCGCCGTTGACCGTCGTGACGAACTTCCTGACTGTGGTATCTCACATCAAGGACATCGCCGGCGTTGACCTGATCGTGCTGGGTGGGCATTACCAGCGGCTGCAGGACAGCTGTTACGGGATGCAGACCATCGAAGCGATCGAGCAGTTGCACGCCGACGTGTTGTTCATGTCGACCACCGCGGTGATGAACGGCGCTTGTTATCACCGGGCCGAGGCGACGCTGATGGCGCGCCGGGCGATGATCGAGCATGCCGCCCGGACCGTGCTGATGGTCGATCACGCCAAGTTCGGCCGGTCCGCCGCCCATCTGCTGGGCCGGCTCGACGATTTCGACCTGCTGGTGACCGACGCGGAGATCGATCCGGCCGACCTGACCGAACTGCACCAGCACGTGATCGATATCGACATCGCTCCCCTGGCGTAGGACGCTGTGATATTTCACAGCACAGGTCCGCACATTCGCGAGTGCCGCGCCAAGCACGTTGTGGCCGGGTCGAAGGGCCGCAACGCCGCTCGATGCCAGGTCGGATTCCGCGCTGGTGGTGCCCCACGGTTTTGTTGATCATGAAATTCCCTGCGCGACACGCCGACGACACGCCGACGAACATGTCGGGAACTTCATGATCAACAAATTGATCGACGCTCGGGGCGGTGCGTCCTGTGCTCGAAGGCTGTGATGTTCGAGCTGGACTCGTCGGCGTGTGACATTCGAGATGGGATATCGAACACCGTGCGTGCGATGATGACGGTGGTTGTCACACCTGCGAGGGGAGCCGACCCGCATGCCCGGCTTGGACGAATCCGTACTCAATCTCGAACAGCGCACTCGTTCCCTGGCCGCGGCGAGCGCCGGCACCCACGATGTGGTTGTTATCGGGGCCGGGGCGACCGGCGCCGGCGCCGCGCTCGACGCGGTCGGGCGCGGGCTGTCCGTGGTCCTCATCGAGGCCGGTGACCTGGCCGCCGGCACCTCGTCCCGGTCAGGCAAGGTGTTGCACGGCGGGTTGCGATATCTGGAGCAGCTCAATTTCAGCCTGGTCAACGCCGCCTTGCATGAACGCAACCTCACGCTTACCAAGCTGGCGCCTTTTCTGGCGACGCCCGAGCCGTTCACCTATCCGCTGACCCATCACTGGGAACGGCCGTACATCGGCGCCGGGGTCGCGCTTTACGACGCGATGACGCTGATCGGCAAGGGCGTTCCGCACCACCGGCATTTCACCAAGAAGGGCGTGCTGGCGCAGGCACCGGCGCTGGACCCGGACAAGATCGTGGGCGGAATCCGGTATTACGACGTACGTATCGACGATGCCCGGCACTCGATGATGTTGGCCCGCACCGCGGCCGGTCTCGGTGCGCGGGTCATCACCCGGGCCCGGGTGGTCGCCGTACTCAAGGACGGCGACCGGGTCTCCGGCGTGACGATCGAGGACACGCTGACCGGCGCGCGGCACGACATCTCCGCCAGGGTCGTGGTCAACGCGACCGGGGTTTGGGCGGCCGAACTGCAGAAGATGGCTGGCCGGCAGACGTTCCGGGTGCAACCGGCCAAGGGCGTGCACGTTGTGGTCCGCAAATCCGCGCTGGATTCGCGGACCGGGATATTGGCGCGGGCCGAGGATTCGGTGATCATCATCCGTAAATGGGGTGACTACTGGTTGCTCGGCACCACCGATACGCCGTACAACGGCGACCTGGCGGCGCCGCGGACCGAGCCGGCCGAGATCGATTACCTGCTGCGCAATATCAACAAATATCTGCGTATGAAGATCACCCGCGACGACATCCTCGGCACGTTCGCCGGCTTACGGCCGTTGCTGGCGCCGGTCGCGGACGACCCGCACGCGACCTCGGCATTGTCACGAGATCACTCCGTACTGCCCGGCCCCGGCGGCCTAATTACCATCGTTGGTGGTAAATACACCACCTATCGTGCGATGGCGGCCGACGCGATCGATGCCACCGCCGCCGTCCTGCGCCGGCCGATCCCTCCCTCGGCGTCGGAGGAGCTCCCAGTGATCGGCACGGACGGCTGGGTCGCGACCCGCAATCGCGAAGCCCGGATCGCCGCCGAATTCGGCCTGGAAACCGCGGCGGTCGACCGACTCGTGCACCGGTACGGCGCGCTCACCGATGAGGTGCTCTCCCCCGCGCGCGAGGACCGTCGCTTGGCCGAACCGGTCGCCGGCGCGCCCAGCTATCTGGCCGCTGAATGCCGGTACGCCGTGACCCACGAAGGCGCGCTGAGTTTGCAGGACGTGCTCGCCCGGCGCACCCATGTGTCGGTCGAGACGCCTGACGGCGGTGCCGAGGCCGCACCCGCGGTCGCCGAGATCATCGCCTCGCACCTGGGCTGGGATGCCGAGGAACGGTCGGCCGCGGTCAAGGACTACCGCGAATGGATCCGGGCCGAACGGGCCGCTATTTGAGTCTGGTCGCAGGGACGCTCGCCCGCAGTATGAGGAATCCGACCCCGCCGACTACAGCAACCAATCCGGCTATGCCCCAGGCGATCCGCGGTGCCGCGGTAGCCGGCCCGGGCGTGCCGGTGGTCGCGGTCGCGACCAGCAGCAGCGCCGCCGTTCCGATCGCGGTACCCAGCTGAGCGCTGGTGTTGATCAAGCCCGAGGCGGTGGCCCGATCCGTATCCGCGACCTCCGTGCCCAGCGAGGTGACCGCAACCGAGGACAACCCGAGACCGAACCCGCACGTCGCGGTGCAGATCCCGATCACCAGCAGGTCTCCGGGAACGGCGATGAGCACGAATATCGGTGCGGCGATGGCCAGCAGGCCGATAGCGGCAGTGCGCTCGCGGGCCCAGCCGCCAATGGTGCGGGAGGCCACGACCGAGCCGACGATCACCGCCAAGCTGAACGGCAACAGCGTCGCGGCGGCGGCCAGCGAACTGCGTCCGAGCGTGTCCTGCACATAGAGCGTGAGCAGCGTCGCCACCGAACTGGTGGTGGCGGTGTTCAGCCAGCTTCCGACCGTGCCGCGCCGCAATCGCGGCTGCCGCAGCAGCGGTCCGGGCAGCAATGGCGCCGACGAGCGCGGGTCGTACCAGCACAAAATCAGGACGAGAACCGCTGCCGCGCCCAGCAACGCCGCACCGATCCACCGTTGGTCCCGGTCGGCGACCAATGTCGTACCCACGACGACCGCCATGACCGCGCCGGTCAGCAACGCCGAGCTGGACAGGTTCAGCGACCGGCTCCGGTCGGCGGACCGTTCGGCCGGCACCCAACCGGCCACGGCAATGGCCAATACCGCCGCCACCGCGACCATGGCCCAGAAGATCCACCGCCAGCTGGCCAGGTCACCGACGACGCCGCCGACCACGAAGCCGCTGGCGCCGGCCGCCGCACCAGCGGCGCTCCACGCCGATACCGCCCGGGCGCGAACGGCCGGCGTCGAGGCGATTGAGGTCAACAACCGCAAGGCCGATGGCACGGCGGTCGCGGCGGCGGCGCCCTGCACACAGCGGGCCGCGGTCAACAGGACCAAAGACGTCGCGAGCGCCGCCAGCACAGCGCCGGCAGCGAACACGGTCAGGCTCACCAAGATCGTGCGGCGATGGCCGTACCGATCGCCGGCCCGGGCACCGAACATCAGCAGCCCGCCGAAAAACATCGCGTACCCGGTCGCGACCAGGCTCCCGGACGACGCCGACGCGCCGACTCCGCGCAGCATCTCGGGCAACGCGGTGACCACGACCGTCACGCCCAGCACATCGACGAACTGCACCAGGCACAACGCCGCCACCGCGACCGGCACGCTCCGTACCGCCGCATGCTGCTGGAGGTCCTCCGACCGCATTCGGGACACGCTAGAGCCGGCGCCCGACAGCGGGCACGGGCCGTGATCGGGTTCACACAACACTGTCCGCAGGCTTACGCGATCACCGGGAATTCGGCCGCGGTACGGAACTCGAGTCCGTACGACAGTTGAAGCCGTACAAACGTGGGCTGAAGACGTGCGCCCGAGAACCTTAGAACTGGAGCCAGCCGGTGCGGCTGTACCAATGCCCGCCGTTGCGCAGACGGATCACGATCGCCCGTTCAAGGCTGGTGCGTTGCGGGAGTTGATCCAGGAGTGAGGCCGGAACATCCCGGCCCGGGCCGGTAGGGCGGCGATTGAAAGATGTGCCCGATCGGCGTACAATCCGATAGCTTGGCGTCGTTGAACTGGCTGAATCGACGTTGGAACGCGAGGATGTTCGAGGTCACCGGCAAATAATTCGCCAATTGCTCGTCCATGAGCCAGGAATGGCAGCCGAACGCCTGGACGCGTTCGGGGAAATACCGGGGAAAGAATTCCCGTGCCTGCGTCAATCCGTCCTCGACCGAATCCGGATCTAGCGGTCCTCCGTCCGCTGGTACGTGAGTGTTCAGGTGGCTGCGGCCTGATCGAACTATCGAATGCGTCGTGGGATCCGGTTGGGTCCGTCCGCGTTCAAAGGAGCCGTCCCAGCCGGTAGCCGGTGCCACGGAAGGTGCGTGGCAGCGTCCAACTGGTGTCAATCCCGGGGCGGCCGGTGAGCCGGCGGGTCGAATTCAGCTGTTCGGCCAGGCCGGTCAGACTCACCCGCGAGATCTCCTCGCGCACACCGCACCTCGCGTGGTACGCCCGCACATGCGGCGCCAACGCGAGACACGCCCACACATACAGATGCCGGCCCAGCGGCCCGGTCGATTCCGGCAGCGCCAGCCACCAGCCGGTTGGCGGCTCGCCCATCGTCGCCAGCACATCGTGATAGACCCGTTCCAGCACCCACCACAACGCCGGATGCCGCTCCGGATCGGGACGGGCAGCAAGCGTGCACGCCCGATCCGCGGCGCCGACCGCCATCTGTTCCAGCACATCAGCCGCCGCGCGATCATCGGGCAGGACCAGCTCGGGAGCATCAGCCGGCCACGACACCCGACCCAGCCACGCCATCATCGCGTCCGACAGGCCCAGCTCTCGTTGTACCGCGACCGCGCTCAACCGCGCGGCATCTCCCACGGCATTGTCAGCGGATCTCATCCTCAACCCTTCCCGTCATTGCAGCGCCCGCCGATCGGGCACTGCCGAGAGGGGGAGGAAATGCCCTTCAATGCCTGCTTGAAGGCTCCCTGAGCCACATTAACAGCAACCGCCCGTCCAGAAAGGTTTTACGGACACCGCATTCTCGTTGCGAACGTGCAAAGGTTTGATCTTCAGAGGTACCTGACGGTTCAGCACCGTATAGCTCTGAAATCACCGCTGTCGTTGACTCGTTATCGGTCTACCGATACGAACGCCGTTGTTGCCTATTCGGGGTGTGAGGTCATGACAGCTGATGTTTCCGCAGCGGCGCCGGGAATTGCGGGCGCGGTTCGGGCTCGGTCGGGTGCGCCGGGTCGAGCGCCTCGCCGGCGCGGGTCGGCGCAACGCGGCCATCGAGACCGACTCGGGGTCGTGGGTGCTGCGGATCGGTGTCGAGCCGGAGACATTG
>JBEDUI010000141.1:0-5272 GCA_040414495.1 Mycobacteriales bacterium | reverse complement strand
GATCCTGGCCGTCGCGAGCGGTGGTCGCTGTAGGTGCTGCGGCGGTCCGGCAAGGCAGCCCGGGTGCGGGTGTCCCGCAAGACAGCCCGGGTGCGGGTGTCCCGCAAGACAGCCCGGGTGCGGGTGTCCCGCAAGACACAGGAGGAGCCGATACCGGTGTTGTATCGGCGACGAGAGACGACGCTAGGCCGCCGGGGTGGGGGGTGGGCGCGTGGTCAGTCGTCTGGGCGCCGCGCAGCAGGCCGAGGATTCAAGAGACAGGCCCTCGGAATGGCTGAGCGCAGGACCCGGGTCACGCTGGCCCAGGTTGCTGCCCGCGCCGGCGTCTCCGCGATGACCGCGTCGTACACGTACAACCAGCCGCAACGTGTCTCGGCCGAAGCCCGAGCGCGCGTCCTCGCCGCCGCTGAGGAACTCGGCTACCACGGGCCTGACCCCGCCGCCCGGTCGCTGCGCCGGGGCAGCCACCGGACGATCGGCGTCGTACTGGGCGAACAGCTCACCTACGCCTTCGAGGACCCGCAGGCCGCCTCGTTCCTGGCCGGGGTGGCCGATGTCTGCGTCACACACGGCTACGGAATGACGATTTTGCCGATTACCGGCGGACCCGACGACGCGCGTCGAGTCCACGAAGCGGCGGTCGACGGATTCATCGTATGGACCACAGTGGACGGTGATCCCGTATTGCCGGCTATATCGGCCAGCCGACGTCCGGCCGTCGTACACGGTGGCCCCCGGACGGGGGGCATGGCCCTGGTCGGTATCGACGACGAGGCCGCGGCCCGCGCGGTCGGCATGGTCGCGTTTGGACACTCCCGCCGGCCGGCGGTGCTGAGCTTTCCGGTCGGGCGGGAACGGGAATTCCGGGTCGAACGGGGGCCGGCGACGACCGCGGCCAAGGTGCCGTTTGCCGTTACCCGGTCGCGGTTACGGGGATTCCGCGCGGCCGCCCGGGCCCTGGGGCACGGCTGGTCCGACGTCGCTGTCGCCATCTGCCCGCGTAACCGGGCCGACGACGCGGAGCAGGCCGCGCGCACGCTGCTGACCGGCCCGCACCGGCCCGACGCCATCGCGGCGATGAGCGATCAACAGGCGGCCGGGGTGATCCGGGTAGCCGAGCGACTCGGGATCGACATTCCCGGTCGGCTGACCGTCAGCGGCTTCGACGACGATCCGCTGGCCGCCCGGCTGCAGCTGACCACCGTGCGACAGTCGCTGCGCGAGCAGGGCGCCGCCTGCGCGCAGACCATTCTCGGCCAGCAGCCCGACTTGTCATGTCCATGGACCGTCATCGAACGCGCGAGCACGGCGCGAAGAGTGGGTTAGCGCAGCACGCTTTCGAGACCTTGCTTTTCGGGGCGCGGTTCTGCGGTGTGATACCACTGAGCGGTGCCGCCCGGGCCGACCGACCAGCCGCCGCCAGCGCGCGGCTTATTCTCGTTGTCGCGCCCTGATTCCGACGAATCCGAGAGCCTCACCACCGTTTTGGTCGCTTTCGGCGCCAACGTGCTGGTCGCGGCGGCGAAGTCGGTCGCGGCCGTCGTGACCGGATCGGCCTCGCTGGTGGCCGAAGCCGCGCATTCGTGGGCCGACGCCGGCAACGAGATCTTTCTGCTGGTTGCCGATCGCCGATCGCACCGCCCGGCCGATCGGGCCCATCCGTTGGGGCATGGCCGGGAGGCGTACGTGTGGTCGCTGGTCGCGGCGCTCGGGCTGTTCGTGGCCGGCGCCGCGGTGTCGGTCACGCACGGGATTCAGGAATTGCTGCACCCGGAGCCGGCGAGCGATTTCGCGATTGGGTACGCCGTGCTCGCGGCTTCCTTCATCCTGGAGGCGATTTCGTTCCAGCAGTCGTTGCGGCAGGCCAAGCCCGAGGCCGAGTCCCTGCAGCGGGACATCATCGAGCACGTTCTGGCTACATCCGACCCCACGTTGCGAGCGGTGTTCGCCGAGGACGCCGCCGCGCTGACCGGACTGGTGATCGCCGCCGTTGGTCTGGCCGCGCACGAGTTGTCCGGTTCCTCGATTCCCGACGCGGTCGGCTCGATTCTGGTCGGTGTGCTGCTGGCCGTGGTCGCAATCGTGCTGATCAACCTCAACCGGCGGTATCTGGTCGGCCAGGAGGCAGATCCGCAGGTCCGGGCCGCGGCGATCCAGGCCCTGATGGACGACCCGGACGTGGCCCGGGTGACGTATCTACGGTTGGAATTCGTCGGTCCGCGGATGATCTCGGTGATCGGCGACGTCGATCTGTCCGGCGATGACACCGAGTCGCATGTGGCCGTTCGGCTGCGCGCATTGGAGGCGCGGATCAGCGAATCACCCGCGGTGGCTGGCGCCGTATTGAGCCTGTCCGCACCGGACGAACCCACGCTGACCGCGTAATTCGGACTGCCGCTTTTGCCTGCTACGTAACGGATTCCTCTGGCGTACGAGTCGCATTCTGGCCCGCTCGTGGCATCCTCAAGCTATGTCGATTCCACAGAACGCGCCGTGGCCGGCTCTGAGTCTCGAATACCCGAAATCCGTCGGCGTCTACGATTCGTATGCGCAGGCGCAGAAGGTGGTCGATTTCCTCACCGATCGGGGTTTCCCGGTGGAAAACGTGGAAATCGTCGGTACGGATCTGAGGTTCGTCGAACGGGTCACCGGCCGCATCACGCGGGCCAAGGTCGCGATCGCCGGGGCGGTGTCCGGTCTGTGGATCGGGCTGTTCGTCGGTATTGCATTCGCATTGTTCGCCAACCACGGTCGTGTGGGCTTTCTGATCGTGACGCCGCTGCTCGGCGCGGCGTTTATGTTGCTGTGGAGCCAACTGGGCTTCAGCGCGGCCACCCGCGGCGGGTCGCGCGACTTTTCCTCGGTCAGCCAGGTTGTTGCGACGAAATACGAAGTGCTGGTTGAACACAAGGTCGCCGAGCGGGCCCGCGGCCTGGTCGCCGAAATGCCGATGAGCACATGACCGGGTCGCAGCCCATGCCATCGTTCGGCGGCGCGACCGCGTGGCTCAACTCGCCGCCACTGGACACCGAGGCGTTGCGCGGGCACGTGGTCGCGGTCGATTTCTGCACATTCAGCTGCATCAACTGGATTCGCACGCTGCCGCACATCAGCGCGTGGGCGCACCGGTACGAACGCGACGGTCTGGTGATGGTCGGCGTACATTCGCCAGAATTCGCCTTTGAGCGGGATATCGACGCCGTCGCCGATGCCCTCAAGGAACGAAATATCAGGTATCCGGTTGCCATCGACAACGACTTCGCCGTTTGGTCAGCATTCGACAACAACTATTGGCCGGCGCTCTACATCGCCGATGACAGCGGCGTTCTGCGGTACCACCACTACGGCGAGGGCAGCTACGAACAGTCCGAGAGTGTCATCCGACAGCTAGTGGGCGCCGACGGTATTCCTGAACCGATATCGGTCGACCGCGCCGACGAAATCGAGGCCGACTGGAACGCGCTCAAATCACCCGAGACGTACCTCGGATACGAACGCGCGCAGCATTTTGTATCACCGTCGGACGCCATTCTGGATCAGAGCCACAGCTACGCGATACCGCCGCAGTTAGACAGCAATCAGTGGGCTCTGTCTGGCGCGTGGACGATCGGATCCCATTCGGCATCGCTGGACGAGCCGAACGGGCAGCTCGCCTATCGCTTCCACGCCCGGGATCTCCATCTGGTGATGGGATCCGCTGGTGCGTCGTTCCGCGTCACGATCGACGGCCGTCCACCGGGGGCGGCCCACGGGCTCGACGTCGACGAGGACGGCAACGGTTTCGTGTCGAAACCCCGCCTGTACCAGTTGATTCGGCAATTTGGGTCGATTGTCGAGCACACCTTCGAGATCACGTTTTACGATCGCGGCGTTGATGCGTATGTGTTCACCTTCGGATAGCCCGTCCTTATCGTAACCAGCGACTGTCAGGAGGTGCGATAAGTCAGTTGGACGGCGCCATTGGGATACGGTTTTGCGCTGGCGAATTTTAGTTTCGTAAGGCCGAGATCTGCCGGTATGACGGAGACTCCCGCACCGAGCGCGACCGGGCAGACAATCAACCGCAGCTCGTCGACTAGGCCGGCGCGCAGCAACGATTTCGTCAGCTCCAGACTCCCCCACACCAGCAGGTCTTTCGATGGCACGGCGATATCGCGGATGACATCTGGCAGCTCGCCTGACTGCACGGTCGGTGCCGTCCAGTCGCCCCAGGTGGCGGACTTCAGGCTCCTCGACAGTACGGTCTTGGGCGTGGTGTTGATCGAATTGGCCATGACATGTTGGGCCGTGGGCCAGAACGCGGAGAACAGCTCGTAGGTATGACGACCGAGCACAATCATCCCAGTACGTTCCATCAGCCGCAGCTGATCGGCGTCGATCGCGGACCAGTCCGAAATCACGCCACCGAAACCGAATTCGCCGTTCGTATCGGCCGCGAACCCATCGACCGAGACAAATTCCTGTACGACCAGCACGAGCGCTCTCCTTACCGTTGTCGGGTTTCGCGCAGCCTATCTGTGATCAGCCGTGACCTGTACATACGGTGTATGCCCTCGGCCCTTGTCTCAAGATTCCTCGAGCGGGCCGCCGGATACCTTCGCTTAATCGATCGTTTGCCAGCCCTAGAACCGGGCGTGGACATAGCCGAAAATCCTGGTGCCACAATGCGCACGCTTGATTCTCCGCGTAGGATCCGAATATTGCCCTCGATTCGCACTACTTCGTTGATGCCGCCGTCGATGCGCTGTTTCCTCCCGATCGACTGCAACTCTTTTCTCGACCGCCGCCCTCGCGCGGGAAATCCCGGAGGCACTCTCTGGTCAGGTTTATCTCGATAACGGTCTCACTGCGGGAGCCGTCGAATTCTTTTACGCTGCGAGAGAATGTGCGACAGGAACCACCACAATCGCTTATGTGGCGCGGATTGTGATGCGTTGGTGACCGGAAGTAATTCTTTTGTTGGGGTCGTTCTGCGGCCGGGTTTTGTCGGTGGGTGGTTCTAGAGTTTTGGGTATGAGCAGTACGACGGTTGTTGGCCCGCGTTCCGTGGTGGATCTGATCGGGTCGTTGCGTGCTGTCGTGGAGGGGTTGGTTGACGGGGAGTTTTGGCGGTTGTCAGCTCAGGAATCGGCTGATTCGTTGGAGGAGATGGAGTCGGTGTTTCGACTGCTGGAGTTCGCTCGATGCCGGGAGTTGGCGGACTTTCATGCCCGGGATATCGCTGGTCAAGAGGCCGGATTGTCCACCGGAGCATTTTTGCAGACACGGTTAC
>JBEDUI010000140.1:0-10411 GCA_040414495.1 Mycobacteriales bacterium | reverse complement strand
GTCTACGGCGTCTCGGTCGATCCGTCCGACGGTTTCGACCCCTGGAAGTACATCTGGATGCTCACCCTGCAGTCCGGGGGTGAATTCATCAACAACTCGATAACGACCGCGCAGCTGGACTCCAAACCGGTCGTCGACGCGATGAATTTCTGGTTCGACTGGTACACCAAGTACAAGATCGCCGACCCGAGTTCGGTGAGCTGGGCCGGCGCGAATGCGCTGTCGGCATTCGCCTCCGGAAAGTCGGCTATGCAGCTGATGGCCAGCGCTGGCACGATCCCCACCCTTCAAGCCTCGGCGGTCAAGGGAAAGTACGCCTACGCGCCGATGCCCACGATCCCGTTCGGCCGCACCAGCCTCCCGCCGAACGGTAAGCCGGCCGCCTCGATCGTGTCCGGACAGGACTATGCGATCGCCAAATACTCCAAGCACCAGGACGTGGCGCTGCAGCTGATCAAGTTCCTGACCCAGCCCAAACAGCAACTGCTGGCGTACAAGCTTTTCGGCGATATCCCGGGAAACGCGGCTGCGGCCGCGCAGGTGGTCAAGGAAAACCCACGGCTCAAGCCATTCACCGATGCTGAGCAGCACGCCCTGCCCACCACGTTCACCGGTGCCTGGGGCACCTTGCAGATCGCCTTGGGGACGGCGGTTTCCCAGTCGTTGTCGGCGTTGTCCCACGGCAGCGTCAGCACATCGACCCTGTCGGCGCGACTGAGTCAGATCAATACGCAGGTGCAGTCTGCTCTCGATGAGCAGCGCAAGGCCGAGAGCGAGTCACACTGATCATGGCCCGCACGGACGTAACAACATCAACGATTCGGACCCCATCGGCGCCGCCGGTCAAGCGCAAGGGACATCGGGGCGGACCGGAACGGCGACCATTCTGGTTACTCGCGCCGACGACAATCCTGCTGATCGTCATCGTGGCTATTCCGCTGGCACTCGCGGTCTGGGTGAGCCTGCTCGACCTGAACCAGTTCACGTTGCGGAAATGGTTACGGGCGCCGTTCGCCGGAATCGCCAACTACACCGAGGCGCTGACCAGCACCGGCCTGTCCAGCAGTGCACTGCATTCACTGTGGATCAGCGTGGCATTCTCGGTCCTCACCACTGCGATCGCGCTGCCGCTGGGTCTCTTGGCCGCGCTCACAGTCAACGCGCCGTTCCGCGGCCGGGCATTGGTCCGCTCGCTCTACCTCATTCCCTATGTGTTGCCTTCTTTCGTCACTGCATTGTTGTGGCGCTTGATGTTCCTGAACAAGGGTTTGGCGCAACGGATCCTGTCCGATATCGGAATCGGCAACAGCACGACCAACTGGCTACTGGGCAGCCACTCGTTCTGGGCTCTGGTTATCACCGATGTCTGGGCCTCGTGGGCATTCATCTACATCATGGCGCTGGCCGGATTGCAGACCGTACCGACCGAGCTTTACGAAGCGGCCGACGTGGACGGCAGCAACTGGTGGACCAAGCTGCAACACGTCGCCTTGCCCAACCTGCGTGGCACTTTGGGGTTGGCGCTGTTGTTGTCGATGATCAACCACTTCAACAACTTCACGCTCCCCTACGTCATGTTCGGCACGCCACCGCCGGCCGACGTCACCGTATTGCCGGTGAACGTCTACATCACCTCGTTCCAGATTTTCCGTTTCGGACTCGGTGCCACGATGTCAATCATCACTTTGGTGATCATGCTGATTCCTGGCTATATCTATTTCCGCGCGCTGCGGCTCGGTTCGTCGGAGAACGCCTGATGGCCCGGCGCAGGCGCAGTCCACAGGCGCTGTTGCCCCGACCGCTTCAGGTCGGTGGAATCGCGTTCCTGCTCATCATCGGGCTGGTCCCGGTGCTCTACATGCTGCTGCTGTCGGTCAGCCCCGACGCGGAGGTGGCCGCGGGCAAGCTGTGGCCATCGAGCTTCGCCTGGAGCAACTACGAGCACATGTGGTCGGCGACCGGGCTGGCACGCGGCATTGGGAACAGCGTCATCACCGCCGGGATCGCGGCGGTAGCGGCCACGATTCTGGCGATGGGGGCCGGTTTCTTTCTGGCCCGCTACGTGTTCGTTGGTCGGCGGGCTTATCTGTACACGCTGATCGGTATGCAGGCCATTCCGCAGACGATGCTGCTGCTGCCGCTGTTCGCGGTGTACGCCTCGATCCAGACCGCCCTCTCGCTGCTGGTGATCGGGTCCCGGATCACGTTGATCATCACGTACCTGACGTTCGCTATCCCGTTCGCGACCTGGGTGATGCTGACTTACATCCAGGAAATTCCGCGCAGCCTGGAGGAAGCCGCGCGGGTCGACGGCACCTCCCACTTCGGCGCGATGTGGCGGATCACCATGCCGCTGTGCTGGCCGGGCATGGTGGTCGCGCTGGTGTTCTCGTTCCTGCTCGGCTGGAACGACGTGCTGTTCTCCAGCGTGTTGACCAATCCCGGCAGCCGGACTGTGGCGATCTCGCTGCAGACGTTTAATCAATCCATCGAGGGTGGCGGCCTTCCGCTCTACGGGCAGCTGATGGGCGCTTCGGTGGTCAGTGCGTTGCCGGTAGTGATTCTGTACATGGTGTTCCAGCGTTATCTGCTCAGCGGCCTGACCGCGGGCGGCGTGAAGGGTTAAGCTCAAGTACACGAGAAAGGGAGTGACGTCCGTCTCATGTGGACACTTTCTGGGTTCGCGGATGAGATATCGTCCGACCTTGGCCAGCAGTGTGACCTGCTCGACAAGCTCGGAATGCGCAATCTGGAGTTTCGCAGCGTTGACGGGATCAACGTCGCCGACCTGACCGACGAGCAGCTGGCCGCGGTAAAGCAGACATTGGATGCGCGCGGCATCGGCGTGACCTGCATCGGCTCCCCCGTCGGCAAGAGCGAGATCACCGCCGATTACGAAGATGCCAAGCTGGCCCGGTCGCTGCGCGCCGCGCAGGTGCTCGAATCGCCGTTCGTACGCGTCTTCTCTTTCTTTCTGCCGGCCGGAGACGACCCGGCCCGGCACCGCGACGAGGTGCTGCGCCGGATGTCCCACCTGGCCAGCGCGGCCGGCAGCGCCGACGTAACGCTGGTGCTGGAGAACGAGACCAAGGTGTACGGGGAAACGCCGCAGCGCTGCGTTGACATCATCGAGAGTGTCGGCTCGCCGGCGCTGCGGGCGACCTGGGACCCGGCCAATTACGTGCACGCCGGATTGGCGCCGTTCACCGACGCCTACCCGCTGGTGCGCCCGTACCTGGTGCACATGCAGATCAAGGACTGCGCGAAGGATGGTGCGGGCAACCTCCCGGCCGGCCAGGGCGACGGGCAGATTCCCGAAACGCTGGCCGCACTGCGCGACTCGGATTTCGACGGGGTTTTCTCGCTCGAACCGCACCTTTCCCAGGGCATGTTCAGCGGACCGGAGCTTTTCACCACCGCCGCGAACGCCTTCACCGGACTGCTCACCGACGCCGCTGTGCAGTGGAAATAGCCATCCACAACCGAAAAGGAAGAGTGAGCACGTGACCGTCAGATTTGGAATCGTGGGCTGCGGCGTGATCAGCCGGACGCACGCGCGGGCCATCCGCGACGCGTCGGAGGAATCGCAGCTGGTCGCGGTGACCGACACCAACCGCGAAAAGGCCGAAAAAGTCGCGGCCGAATTCGGCGTAGCGGTTGCCGACGACCTCGATGCCCTACTCGCCCGCGACGACATCGACGCGATCGCCGTCTGTGTTCCCAGCGGACTGCACGGCCAGGTCGCACTGGCCGCGATGGCCGCCGGCAAGCACGTTGTGGTGGAAAAGCCGGCCGAAATCTCGTTGGCCGAAATCGACAAGATGATCGCGGCCCGCGACGCCGCCGGCGTGCAGGTCATGTCGATCAGCCAACACCGATTCGACGAGGCGTCGCAGATCGTGCACCAGGCCGTGACGGACGGCAAATTTGGCGTGATCACCTCGGGCAGCGCGGCGATCAACTGGTGGCGTTCGCAGGGCTATTACGACTCCGGTGACTGGCGCGGGACCTGGGAGCTCGATGGTGGCGGCGCGCTCATGAACCAGGGCGTGCATACCGTCGACCTGCTGGTGTGGATGCTGGGCAAGCCGGTTGAGGTCTTCGCCTACGCCGGGCGGCGCGCGCACGAGCGGATCGAGGTCGAGGACATCGCGGTCGCCACCGTGAAATTCGAATCCGGCGCGGTCGCCACGATTCTCGGCACCACGGCCGCGTACCCCGGTCTCACGATCCGCGTGCACGTGCATGGTGCCAAGGGCTCGGCGGTCATCGACAACGACCGGCTCAGCTATTACCACGTCGATGACGGCAAGACCAAGGAATCGGCCTACGGCGCATCCGGCGCCGGCAATCAGGCCGACCAACTCGTCGGGCCGGACGCACGGACCAATGATCACGCCGAGCAGTACCGTGATTTCCTGAACGCGCTGCGTACCAACGGAAAGCCGCTGGTCACGTTGGAAGAGGCACGCCGCTCGGTCGGTGTGGTGCTGGGCATCTACGAGTCCGCGCGCACCGGTGCCCCGGTTCCGCTGGAGTCGGCATGAAGTTCGCGGTCTTCACCGCCAGCCTTCCACAGTGGACACCGCAGGACGCGGCGGCGGAATTGTCCGCCGCCGGTTACGACGGCATCGAATGGCGCATCACCGACCAGAAACCGGCGGACGAGCCGGGATTCTGGGCCGGTAACCGCTGCACCTGGCCATTCGCCACGCTGCTGGAGGATCTGGACCGGATCCGGGACACCGCCGCGACAAACAACCTGGAAATGCCCTCGCTCGGCACGTATGCCAGTTGCGCCGCCCCCGACGATGTCGACAAGGCGATGCGGGCCGCGGCCGCGTTGGGCGTCGGGCAGCTACGGGTGACGCTGCCGGTCTATGACCCGAGCGAGAGCTACCAGGCCATCTGGCGGCAACGGCGGGCCGAATTCGCCGTGGTCGCGGATCTGGCCGCGCGGCATGGAGTCAAGGCCCTGGTCGAGATCCACCACAACACGCCGGTGCAGAGTCCACACGCGGCAGCGTCCTTTGTGGACGGATTCGATCCGGCTCATATCGGCGTGATCCACGACTCGGGAAATATGGTTTTTGAAGGCTGGTCGCAATACCGGCTCGGGCTGGAGGTGTTGGGTCCGTACCTGGCCCACGTCCACCTCAAGAGCGCGCGCTGGGAACGCACCGGTACCCGCGCCGATGGCAGCGCCGAATGGAAGGGCGGCTGGGCGACTCTTCGCACCGGCATTGTCGACGTTCCGGCGCTGTTTTCGGCTTTGGACCAGGTCGGTTACGACCGCTGGATCACCTTCGAGGATTTCTCCACCGAATTGCCGTTGGCCGAACGGATCCGGGACAACCTCACGTACGCCAAGCAGTCTCTTGTGGCTGGACAGGAGAAACGATGACGCTCGTACATGCCATTGTCGGGTGTGGACGGATCGCGCCCAACCATGCCGACGGCTTCGGTGCGGTGCCAGGCGCCGAGGTCCGCTGGGCCTGCGACCGCGATGCGACGGTGGCAGAGAGCTTCGCTACGAAATTCGGCATTCCCCGGACCAGCACCGATCTGGACGAGGTGCTGGCCGACCCGGAATTGACCTCGATCACTGTCTCGGTCGACCACGCACAACACGCGGCGGTGGCCGAAAAGGCGCTGCGGGCCGGAAAACACGTGCTGGTGGAAAAGCCGTTCACCACGCGCGTCGCCGACGCCCGGGCGCTGGTCGCACTGGCCAAAGAATCCGGGCTGGTGCTGTCGGTGATTTCCCAGCATCGGTACGACGCCATCGTAGAGGCGGTTTCGGGCTGGATCGCCGATGGTCTGCTGGGCCGGCTGACCGCGGCCTCGGTAGTGCAGGAAAGCTTCCGCGACCGCGTCTATTACTCCGACTACTGGCACGGAACCCGCGACGGTGAGGGCGGTTCGGCGCTGATCAACCAGGGCTACCACGCCCTGGATGTCATGCGGGTCTTCTGCGGCGGGTCGCTCGAGGTGACCAGCGCGGCGTCCGACGCGCTTGAGTTGCGTGACGCAATGCAGAACGAGGACACGCTGGCGGCGTTGTTGCGCGGACCGAACGGGCTGATCGGTACCTACACGGTCACCGTGACCGGAACCGTCGAATGGCGGACACGTATCGGGTTGACCGGCACCGAGGGCAGCGTGGTGCTCGACATCGACCAGCCCGGCGAGCTGCATTTCGCCTCCGGTGGGGCCGAACTGCTGGAGCGCGCCGACGCACTACGGGCGTCGCTCAAGGTCACGCCGACCCCCGGCACCGATTATTACGGCAGCTCGCACCGCCGCCAGATCGCTGAATTCTGCGCGGCTGTCGAGAAAGGCACGCCGGTACGGGCCAGCGCCGAGGAGGGCCTGGCGATGATCGAGTTGATCGATGCGATTTACTCCGCCGCCGGCCAGGATCGCGGCAACGGATAGGCATCCGGCGCGAGCTGGCGTACCACTTCATCGAGCACGGTCTCGGTGTAACCGACCAGCAAATGCTTGGCCCCGGCGACGGGTACCAGGTGCGCCTGCGGGACCCGGGCGAAGCGCCGCCGCGCCTCGTCCGGGCGCAGGTAGTCATCGAATTCCGGCACGATGACGGTCAACGGCTTACCCGACGCTGCCCACTGGTCGAGATCGTCGTCGACCGCGCGGTGCAGCGGGGGTGAGATCAGTACGGCGCCGACCACCCCGGGATCGGCGCCGTACTTCACAACCAGCTCGGTGCCGAACGACCAGCCGACCAGCCATGGCGCCGGCAGGTCATTCATCTCGACAAAATCCAGCGCGGCGGCGACATCGTGAGCCTCGGCCACTCCCTCGCCGAACTCCCCGTCGCTGCGCCCGGCCTCGCTGATCGTGCCGCGGGTGTTGAACCGCAACACGGCGAGGTTCGCCAGGGCCGGCAACCGGTAGGCGGCCTTGCGGAACAGATGGCTGTCCATCATTCCGCCGTGGGTCGGCAACGGATGCAGGCAGACCATCGTCGCGACCGGCGCCCGATCGGCCGGCAGCGCCAACTCCCCGATCAGCTTCAGGCCGTCGGCGGTGTGCAGCGTGATCGGTCGCCGGTCGGCCGGAAGCACCGTATTGGCGCGAATCTCAGGCATGGTCTCCTCACTCAATCACGGATGGCGTCGCCCACGTGGCGCGCGGCGGTGGCGGGCGGCCCAGCAGCTGGTGTGCCAGTGCCGCCGATCGCTCGCCTCCGGGTCGTCGGCCGGCCACACCACTTGGTGCGGCGTTCCCGGCATAATCTCCTGCTCGCAGCCCGGGCAGCGGTACGGCTTGGTCGAGCTGCTCCCACGTAGCGCCCGGACCACGTACTCCACACCGTTCCAGTCCTCGTGTTTGTCGACCGCGAACGTGAACGGCGGCGGTGCGCTCGACGCGTTGTTGCTTCGGCGGCGCGGCCGGCGGCGCCCGCTCACCGTCCCGCGTCCACAGTGGACGCGGCGCTGGGAGAAGCCACAGTGGACACTGGCTCATCCCCCACAGAGGACAGAGCGGCGTCGCAGTACCGCAGCAATTGCGCCCGCAGCGGCTGGGCCCGTTCACTGAATTCCCGCTGCAGCTCGATATACCGGGCTTTTCCGGCTGGCGTCTCGATCGGGATCGGCTCGTAGCCAAGCTCGGTCAGGTCGTAGGGCGAGGCGCGCATGTCGACCGCCCGGATCTCACGGGCGAGCGCGAAACAGTCGGCGGTCAGCTCGGCCGGTACGAGCGGGGTCAGCTTGTACGCCCACTTGTAGAGGTCCATGTTGGCGTGCAGGCACCCCGGCTGCTCCAGCGCCAGTTGGCTCTCCCGCGTCGGCTGCACGGTATTGCGTGGCGTGGCCGCATCGGTGAAGAACCGGAACGCATCGTGGTGCGAGCAGCGAATCCGGTGGCTCTCCACCACGTCATTGGTGCCGGCGGTGCCGAGCCGCAGCGGCCACGCGTCGTGCCGCACCTCGCCGGTCCGGTAGACCATGGCCCATTCGTGCAGGCCGAGACAGCCGGTAAAGGCCGGGCGGGCCAGCGTCGCCGCCAGCAGGTCGCGGATCCACCGCACCGACTCCGGTCGCAGGGCCCGCGCCGTAACCCCGTCCGAGACCGCGACATAGCCCCGCAGCCGCAGGTACTCCCGCGCCGAGTCGCCGCCCAGCACCACCCCGAAACCGGGATGCCAGCGACGCAACTGGCCCGGCCGGTGCGAATAGTACGTAAACAGGAAGTCCTCGACCGGATGCGGTCGGCGACCGCGGCGACGCTGTAGATGCGGCCGGATCCACTCGTCGATCCGCTGCTCGTGCGCGGCACGGCGGGCCTGCCAGCAGGGTTCGGTGAGCAACACACATCTACCGTACGTGGCGCACGAGTACGGTCATGATGGGCCGTTCATCACATTGCGATCGTGGCTGGCGACTGTGATCTTCGGGGTTTTCCACGCCTGTCGCCGCACCGCGAGCCACACTGACATAGCTCCTGTTGCGAGTACAGCAACACGTTCTGGGTGCCTGAGCGCGCCGGAGCACACAACGGGAGATCACTGCGGAGGCGTCCGTGAACATTGACTTGGAGACGGCCACCGTCGCCGAACTGCAGGCACTGATGAAGTCCAGTCGCCTTACCAGCAAGGAACTCACCCAGTCCTATTTGGACCGGATCGGGCAACTGAACTGGCAAGGGCCTTCGCTCAATGCGGTCCGGGCGGTCAATCCGGACGCGCTGGCCGAGGCGGTCGCCGCCGACGAGGCGCGTCACCGCCCGGAACCGCCCGGTCCGTTGCTGGGCATTCCCGTACTGATAAAGGACAACATCGATGTCCGGGGAATGCCGACAACAGCCGGTTCGGTGGCGCTGGCCCAGTCCTTTCCGGCCCAGGATGCCCCGCTGGTGGCGAGATTGCGGGCCGCCGGTGCGGTCATCCTCGGCAAGACCAACCTCACCGAGTTCGCGAATTTCCTCACCGACGGAATGCCCGGTGGTTACAGCTCGCTCGGCGGTCAGGTGCTCAATCCGTACGACGCCAGCTATACGCCGAGCGGATCGAGTACGGGATCGGCGAGCGCCACCACGGTCGGGTTCGCCGCGGTGACGATCGGCACGGAGACCTCCGGTTCGATCCTCAACCCGGCCTCGGTGATGTCGATCGTCGGCATCAAGCCGACCGTCGGTTTGATCAGCCGGACCGGCATCGTGCCGATCGCGACCAGCCAGGACACCGCCGGCACGATGGCCCGGACCGTCGCCGACGCCGCGGCCGCCCTGACCGCGGTCGCCGGCACCGACCCTGAGGACCCGGCCACCAGGAACAACCCGCTGGCCGACCACGACTTCACGGCCAACCTGTCGACCAGCGCGCTGCACGGCGCGCTGATCGGTATCGCGGCGAGCAAGCAACCGGCCGAAGGCACCGACGAACGTGCGCAGTGGGACAAGGCGCTGGCCGTGCTGCGCAGCCGGGGCGCGACCCTGGTCGAGGTCGACCTGGACGTCGAGGGCAGCGGCATTCCCCGCGAATCCAGCGTATTGACCTACGAATTCAAGCGGGACCTGAATGCGTACCTGGCGCGGCTGCCGGCCGACGCGCCGATGAAATCCCTGGCCGACATCATCGCGTACAACAATGCCCATGCCGAGATCGCGCTGAAATTCGGGCAGGTTTACGCGCTGGCGGCCGAGGCGAAGGATCACAGCCCGGGCAGCACCGACACTCTGGTGTACAGGTCCGACCGGGCCCAGGATCTGGCCGACAGCAAGGGCCGTATCGACGTGGCGATGAAAACGAATGCGGTGACCGCGCTGCTGTTCGCCAATGCCGACGGCGCCCGGATCGGCGCCCGCGCCGGCTATCCCTCGATCACCGTGCCGGCCGGATATCTGGCCGCCAACCGCCATCCGTTCAATATCACCTTTCTCGGCCGGGCTTTCAGCGAACCGACGCTGATCGGATTCGCCTACGACTACGAGCAGGCGAGCAATGAGCGCCGGCCCCCGTCGGTCATCAACCCGACCCTGTTCGGAAAGCACGAACTGTCCTAACCGGGATCTTTCGTCTGGTACCGAACGGGGTCGGGTGTTGGGTGATTTCGGTTGGCAGGAGCGTTTTCCGGTGCTGTCTTTGTCCGGAGTTCTTTCTTATCCGTGTTTTCAGTGTTTCGGGCTTGCCAGCCCGGTATCGATGAAGTGGTTGTAGCGCTCCGTACGCAGACTGCGCACCTGACGTCCACTGTGGACTATTTGGGACTGTCGGTCCTGGTCCGCGTCCGTGCGCCGGCCCCGATCGGGAAGGCATTCCGTCGGCGGGTGGTAACGCGGGTGTTAGTGTAGCTCGCGAACCGCCACTCCGACGGCCGGCGTCGTCGTTGTCGCGGATTTTTGGAATCGCTTATGTGGCGCGGATTGTGATGTTCTGGTGACC
>JBEDUI010000139.1:0-25330 GCA_040414495.1 Mycobacteriales bacterium | reverse complement strand
TATCGCTGAGCTTGATCTTGATAGCCCCGCCCAGGTTCCGTGGTGGTCGGACCCGGACACCACGCTTGGTGTGTTGTTGGTCAGGATGGTGGCCGAGACAGCGCAGCACGCTGGGCACGCTGACATCGTGCGGGAGTTGATCGACGGACAGGTCGGCAATACCGAGGATCAGCTGGGTGACGACTCAGCATTCTGGCACCGATTCAGAGCCCAAATCCACGATGCCGCCGAGGAGTTCAAGCCTCGCTGATCCCCGCTCAGCCGTCAATCCCACCGTGAAACAACGGATCTGAACATCTTGCACTCAAAATGATCAACCGCGCCGTTCGATCGGGTTTGCCTTTCTTAGACTCAGACGCCGCAGCGATCGATAGATTGTTGCGGTGAGCGAGAGCATCAAAGTCCGCGCGGCCGAGGCTGCCGATGCCAGGACTGTTGCTCATCTTCAGCAGGCAATGGATCGTGAGTTAGGCGCGGCCAAAGAGACAGGGTTCATCGACCGCTTTGCAGCAGTCGGGATGCTGGCGGAACGCTGTCGCCAGCAGTGCCAGGAGCACCGCGCAGTTTGCTCGGCGCGTTTGATGAATTCCTCGCCGACCTAATCAGCGAAGGCACCCACGAGGGCCTCGCCGCGGCCCGATTCGATGTCAGTGCCAGCGACGAGGACCCTGCACTCGGCTACGACCCGAGCAAGACCGGCACGTGCTAACCGGCGAGTTCGACCATCACCCGCGTCCATGACGGGCAGGCACGCTGACATCGAGCCCGTAACGCTAGCTGTGCGGTTCGAACGGCGCGGCGGCCCGGCGCAGCGCCTGGTCGTAACGGCGGGCCGCATCCTCCGGCGTTGCGGGTAGCCGGCCGGACAACTCGAGGCTGATCATCCCGTGTGCGACCGCCCAGAAGTAGACCGACATTTCCTGCGGATCGCCGATCAGCCCACCTCGTTCGACGGTGGCCCGTACGGCTTCGACCAGCGGGGCGAACGTCGCCGCGGCTGCCTTTTCTGCGTCCTCGCTGGGCTCCAGATCCGGTGGCGGCGGTCCGAACATCAGCGCGTACAGGTGCGGGCTTTCCAACGCCGCCTGCCGGTAGGCATGGCCCAGCGTGCGGGCATCGGCAGCGACCGCGGTGGCCGTACGCATCCGCTCGCCGAGGCGGCGGAAGCCCTCGGCGTACATCGCGGCAAGCAGTCCCTGCTTGTCACCGAATCGCGTGTAGACGGCCATCGTTGACGTCCCGGCGGCGGCGGCCAGCTTGCGTAGCGACAGCCCGGCTGGCCCTTGCTCGGCGAGCAGCCGCGCCCCCTCATCGATCAGCCGGCGGGTCAGCCCGTCGCCATTGACGTCGTCCATGACCACAGCCTATAACAGTGTTATGGCAGCAGTCGACGCGTCCCGGCTGTCCGGGCTGTGGTTCAACGTGGCGGTGACGGCGCTCGATGCCGGCCTGGCCGTCCTGGCGTTCCAACTCGCCCGGCATGCCGGCGCGAGCGAGTCGAGCGCCTACCTCATCGGCAGCATCGGACCAGTGCTCGGCGCCATGGCGGTGTGGGCGCGGGCCCGCGAGCTCAGCGGCGCCTCACTGGCGCTGCTGGCGTTCACGGTGCTGTCCGCTGCGATCGCGATCGTGGGCCGGCACAACCCGAATGCCCTGCTATACAAGGACTCCATGAGCACCGGCGTGGTCGGACTCATCTTCGCCGGCTCGATGCTGTTCCCGCGTCCCCTGGCGTTCTACTTCGGCCAGCGCTACGCCACCGACGGCACACGCGCGGGTATGGAGCAGTGGCGCGCGATGTGGCGATATCGGGTCTTCCGTCACGCGCAATACGCCGTCACCACGGTATGGTCCGTCGCCCACCTGATCGAGGCAGCCGTCCTGGCCTACGTGATCCACTCGAGCGGGTTCGGTGCGGCCTACACCTGGACGCAGGTGCTGCCGTGGGTCACCGCCGGCGTGGCGGCCGCGCTGACCGTGGTAATCGCGCGGCACTACCGCCGCGCCGGCTCGGCACCGGCCGATCAGCCGCGCGCAGGCTCCCCCGCCCCGCCTGAGCCGATACCAGGACTCGCGAGACAACTCGGGACGATGCGCGACAGTGGTGGACCAGGGCAATGACGGCTCAATGTTGCTGCTGACAGGCTGGCCGCGAACGACAGGAAAACGGACCGCGATCGTTGATATTCACGACGCCATGAAATGCCATCGCATGACGCGAAACTCCCTTAAATAGAGTGGCGTGACGGGAACAAGGTGACGGGCTCCGACGCCAACGTCGCAGGTAGCTGCCCTAATTGATGCTGCAGGAGCACTTCCTAAACCGTGTGTCACAGGTTCGATTCCTGCGGGGGGCACCGACGTCGGGCGCTTGATCACGTCGATGTGGAAGATGCTGTGACACACAGGTGCCGCCACGAAAGAGTTCTTCCCATCGAAGCCGCCGATGGCGAGCAGCGGGGCGGCCGGCTGGTCGCTGCGCGCCAGGGGTTGTCGTGCACGCGGGAAATCCGGCCACCGCCTCCAAGCCACCCTGCAGGGGCATCCAACCGCCGCCGCGGCCAGCTCCCGACACCGCACAAGTGACCACAATGAGGGAGCGGACGAGGCTATGACACGGCCCGTAGCGAGGACCAGACTGGGACCGATGAGGGGAACCGCGATGGCCGCAGAGCAACACACAGAGCCGCCGAGATTCGACTGGCAAAGATTACTGCTGCGTGTGCTGGGTTCGGGGCTGCTGATCGCCATCGCGTCGATCCATCTTGACCTGTACGTGACGGGCTATCGCACAATCCCGACGATCGGCTGGCTCTTCCTGTTGCAGGTGATCACCGCATTTGCCCTCGGACTGGCCGTACTCGTCATTCCTGACCGATTCGTCATCGCCCACCGACTGGCCGCCGCGGCGGGAGCCGGCTTCGCTCTCGCTACCCTCGGCGGCTACCTACTGTCGGTCTGGATCGGGCTGTTCGGATTCAAGGAGGTCCGCACCACCGCCGGCATCACCGCGGGCGTGCTGGAGGTGGCCGCTTTCGTGGTACTGGCCGCACTAGCGCTTGCTCCGGCGCCGGCGCGCGGGTCGGTGGAAGGTCCGAGGAGATTCCCCGATCTGGTCCCACGCACGATTGCCATGGCAGCGGGACTAGTCACCGCAGGACTCACGGTTGCCGCCGCGGCCTTGCTCGGGGTCGCGCTTGCCGGCGCCAACACGTCGCCAGCGGCCACCGGCACCGGCGGTGCTCTGAAGACCACAACTATCGGCGGCACGACGATATTGACCAACGCCAAGGGCTTTACGGTTTACTCGTTCGCCCCGGACTCGCCAACCGCATCGAAATGCTACGGGACTTGCGCTACCTACTGGCCGCCCGTGATTGGCACCGTTGCGGACGGCTCGGGCTTACCCGGTACCGTCCACACGATCAAGCGAAACGACGGCTCGCTCCAGCTCACCTACAACGGGCATCCGCTATATACCTACATCGGCGACTCGGCCCCTGGGCAGGACAGGGGCAACAACGTCAACCTGAACGGCGGACTCTGGCTGAACGTGCCCGCCTCGCGATGACAGCACCTGATCACCATCAATTACGGTACCGGGAAACACCGCAGGGATTGCATATTCCGAGACCGGCCCGCAATTGGCCGCCGACTGAGTGAAATACGCTAATGCCACGCATCACGAGCACCGCGACAGCAGTGGATGTGCCGCCGTACTCGATAACGCTGATTTCACCGACCGACTGACGTACGTCCGGCAATCCCTTCGTAGCGAGCGGTGATCCAATCGGCGTGAACAATTCGCCGACTCTGCCGGTAATTAAAGGTAAGGCATATTCGACTTGCCCCGAACGCCTCTATTCGCAATCTTGGCCCCCGCCGAGCACCGCAGCCGGCCAGACGTGTGGTTGTCAAGATTGGAAGGCGTTGTCGTAGAGGTGGCAGGCCACCTCGACGTCGCCGTCGGCGATCGGCCGGAGTTGTGGCTCCACGCCGTCGCGGAAGGTGACGGTGACGCCGCCGTCGGCGGAGTGCACGTCCTCGACGCCGCGCCAGAACGGCTCGTCGGGCTGGTGGGCGCGTATGGACGCGAGCAGGTCGGCGAGCGCCGCGGGGTCGCGACCCCGCAGCGCCGGCAGGTGCGCGGTCGTCGCGGGGATGTCCAGCGTGCCGACCGCATCCACCAGTTCCCGTTCGGCCGCGAACTCCTCCTCGCTCAGCGTCGTCCAGCGCTGCTCGAACAGCGCGCGCAGGTCGCGGCTCTCCCAGCCGCAGGGGGCGAATGCCCGTGGGCAGCGTGGGTGGAACGCACACCCCAGCGGAGGGTGCACGGCGTCGGGCACCTCGCCGCGGGGCAGGTCCCGTGGGACGGCGCGGCGCGGATCAGGCTCCGGGATGGCCCGCAGCAGCGAGACGGTGTACGGGTGGCGCGGCTCGGCGTAGATCTGCTCGGCCGGGCCGATCTCGACAATGCGTCCGAGGTACATGATCGCCACTCGGTCGCAGAAGAACCGCGCGGTCGCCAGGTCGTGCGTGACATACAGGTAGGTGAGCCCGAGGTCGCGCTTGAGGTCGACCATCAGCTCGAGCACCTTGGCCCGCACGCTCATGTCGAGCATCGAGACCGGCTCGTCGGCGACCACCAGTTCGGGATGCAGGATGATCGCCCGGGCGATCACGGCTCGCTGCTTCTGCCCGCCGGAGAGGTCCGCCGGGTACTTGTCGAGGAACCGCTCGACGGGTGTGAGGCCGACCCGGTCCAGCGCGGCGGCGACCTGCGAGCGGATCTCGTCCTTGTCGCGGGTGATCTTCTGGATGCGCAGCGGGTGGCCGATCGCTTCGGCCAGGTTCATCGCCGGGTTCAGTGAGGCGTGCGGGTCCTGAAAGATCATCTGCATCCGCCGACGTAGCGGCCGCAACTGTGCCTCGCGCAGGGCGCTGATCTCGATGCCGTCGAGGCATACCCGTCCACCGGTGGGACGCACCAGGCCGAGGATCGCCCGCCCGAGCGTGGTCTTGCCGCTCCCCGACTCGCCGACCAAGCCGAGCACCTCGCCGCGCCGCAGCTGGAAGCTCACCCCGTCGACCGCCTTCACCACGCCGGTCTCGCGGCCGAGCAGCCGTGCGGCGAAACTGCCGCGCAGCGCGAAGTGCACCTTCAGGTCGGCGACATCGAGCAGCACGCTGTCAGGCCTCATCGGCGGTGTGGATCACCTCCTGGACCAGCGGCTCGCGTTCGTCCTCGTCCAGCTCTCCCGGACGGGCCGCGAGCCAGCAGGCGACGCGCCGCTGCAGGTCCGGCGAGGTCTGGGCCGGCTCGCGGTGAGCGCACACCCGCATTGCCTCCGGGCAGCGGGGATGGAAGCGGCAACCGGCTGGTGGCTCGACGAGATCCGGCGGCGCGCCGGGGATGTAGTGCAGCCGAGTGGTCGACAACGAGATCGTCGACGCGAGCAATTCCCGGGTGTACGGGTGCCGCGGCTCGGTAAACACGTCCCGTACGGCGCCCTGTTCGACGATCTTCCCGGCGTACATGACCGCTACCCGGTCGCAGGACTCGGCCACGATCGCCAGGTTGTGCGTGATCAGCAGCAGCGCTGTGTCGAAGTTGCGCCTGAGGTCGGCGAGGATGCCGAGGATCTGTGCCTCCACCAGCACGTCCAGCGCGGTGGTGGGCTCGTCGGCGACGAGGAACCGCGGCTGCAGCACCAGCGCGAGGGCGATCATGATGCGCTGCCGCATCCCGCCGGAGAACTCGTGCGGGTAGCTGCGAAATCGTGTCGGCGGGATGCCCATTCCACGCAGCACGCGTAATGACCGCTCGGCCATCTCCCCCCGAGACATGCCCGGCTCGTGTTCGCGCAGCGTCTCGGCGAAGTGCTCCGAGACCCGCATCAGCGGATTGAGCCGGGTCATCGGCTCCTGGAAGATCAGCCCGATTCCGGGGCCGCGCACCTGCCGCATTTCCTCGGCGGTGTACGCGAGCAGGTTGTTGCCGCCGTAGCGCACCTCGCCGTCCATCACCGCGCCCGGCGGCAGCAGCCCGAGGATGCCCCGGCCCAGCGTCGACTTGCCGCAGCCGGATTCCCCGACCAGGCCGAGCATCTCGCCCGGCGCGATGTCGACCGAGACCCCGTCGACGGCCCGCACCGGCCCACGCGACGTCCCGTACCAAACCCGCAGGTCACACACCGACAGCAGCGGCTCGACAGTAGTAGTCACTGCGGTGCCCGGTCATCCCAGGTACGCGCGGGCAGCACCACGCGGCGGATCCCGCGCCGCCGCAGCACCGGGTTGTACACATCGTTGAGCCCCTCGCCCAGCAGAGTGAGCCCACCCACCAGCAGGATGATCGCCAGGCCCGGGTACAGCCCGGTCCACCAGTAACCGGCCTGCGCGTCGGACAACGCCCGCGACACGTCGTACCCCCACTGAGCGGCGGCGGTCGGGTCGACGCCGACGCCGAGGAACGACAACGCGGCCAAGGTGAGAATGGCGTCGGCCGCATTCAGGGACGCGACGACCGGCACCGTCTGGATCACGTTGACGAAGACGTACCGGCCGAGGATCGTGCGCGGCCGCGCGCCGAGGGTCCGCGCCGCCTCGACATAGTTCTCCTCACGCACGCTGATGACGCTGTTGCGCACCACCCGGAAATACTGCGGCACGTACACCGCCATGATCGCGACGGCCGCGGTGAGCACCCCGCCCCCGATTCCGCCCTGCAGCACGAACGCGATGACGATGGCGAGCAGCAGGTACGGAAACGCGAATAGCGCGTCCATGATCAGCACCAGTACGCGGTCCAGGGTGCCGCCGAAGTATCCGGAGACGAGCCCGAGCGGGATTCCCACGCACGTCGAGAACAGCACGGCCAGGACCACCACCTCCATGGCGGTGCGCGCCCCGTAAATCACCCGGGCGAGTACGTCCTCGGCCTGCACGGTGGTACCGAACCAATGCGCGCCCGACGGCCTGCCCTGCCTGGTGAACCGCCCCTCACAGGCTCCCCGCACCAGGTGGGCGCAGTACTGGTTCCAGCCGTACGGCGAGATCAGCGGGGCGAAGATCGCGAGCACAACGAACAGCAGCACCAGCGCGATGCCGGCCCACAGCAGCCACCGTTGCAACCCGTGGGCGGAAAGCACCGGCGCGAGCATCCGACGGGCCCGGCCGCGCCGCCCGCCGGGACCGCCCGAGAGCACCTCGGCGCCGGTCGGGGGGCTGGGCAGCGAGCCAGCGATCGTCATGAGTATCGGATCCTCGGGTCGATCCAGGCATTGGCGATGTCGATCAACAAGCTCACCGCCACTACGACCAGCGCGAACACCGTGATGATTCCCTGCACGGCGGTGTAGTCGCGGCTGTTGAGGTAGAAGACCAGTTCGTTGCCAATGCCCGGCCAATTGAACGTCGCCTCGGTGAGCACCGCGCCGGAGAGCAGCAACGCCACCTGCAGACCGACAACGGTGATCACCGGGACGAGGGCGTTCCGGAAGGCGTGCCGTACTACCACCCGGCTCTCCCGCACACCCCGCGCCCGGGCCGCCTCGATGTAGTCAGCGCGCAGGGTCTGGATGACGTTCACCCTGATCAGCCGCACGAATACGCCGGCGAGCAGCAGCCCGAGGGTGATCGCGGGAAGCGTCAGATGCCTGACCAGGTCGGGGAGGTCACCCCATTTCCCGTCGATCATCGCGTCGAGGATGAGGATGTTGCTGTGCGGGATGAGATCGGCCTGCACGAGCACGCTGGCCTGGCTGGACGAGGGCAACCACCCGAGGTACGTGCTGAACACCAGCCGGGCCAGGAACCCGAGAAAGAACACCGGGGCGGCGTAGACAACGATGCCGAACGAGCGCGCCGACACATCCACCCAGCTGTCCCGCATCCGGCCGGCGAGCATGCCCAGAGGCACCCCGACGAGCAGGGCAACGAACAGCGCGGCGACCGTCAGCTCCAGTGTCGCCGCGCCGTTCTGCGTGATGATCTGGCTGACCGGGCGGCTGTCGGTGATCGTGGTGCCGAAGTTGCCGGTGAACACCTGCCGCAGGTACTCGCCGTACTGCACCACCACCGGCTTGTCGTACCCCGCGGCGTGCATGCGGACGTGCAGCTGCGCCGGCGAGAGGTGCCCCCCGAGCGCCGCCTGGATCGGGTTGCCCGGGGCGACCCGCATCAGCCCGAACACGAACGTCAGCAGGAGCAGCACCATCGGGATGACGAGGGCGAGCCTCGTCACCAGGTAGCGGCGCAGGGAGCCGGTCGACGAGCTCATCCGGGCACTCGGCTCACTTCTTGCCGATGAGCCAGAACCGGAAGGTGTACGACGGGTCGAACGTGCTCGGTACTCCGGTCACGTTGCTGCCTACCGCCGCCACCTGGCCGCCCTGCCAGACCGGGATGTAGACCGGGTCCTGGGCGGCGATCGTCTGGATCTGCGCGAAGATCGCGTTGCGCTTGGCCTGGTCGGTGGTCGCCTCCTCCTGGGCAATCAGCTTTTCCATCGCCGGGTTGCAGTAGTGGTTGTTCGGGAAGTTCGGCGTGGCCGCGCTGCAGTCGATGTAGAACGGCGCGGTGTAGTCGTCGGCGTTCGGGTAGTCGGGGAACCAGCCGAGCTGGCCGATTCCGTATTCGTCCTTGGTGATGGCCACGTTGTATGTGGACCACTCGGCCGACTGCAGGGTGACCTTGAACAGCCCGGATGCGCCCAGCTGGCGCTGGATCTCGGTGTACTCGTCGGCCGACGCCTCACCGTAGTGGTTGGTGTTGTACCAGAGGGTGATCGCAAGCGGCGTCTGCACACCGGCCGCCTGCAGCGCCGCCTTGGCCTTCGCCGGGTTGGGGCTCGCGCCGTACATCTGCTTGAACGAGTCGGTGTGTCCGGCCAGCCCCTGCGGGATCATCGAGTACAGCGGCTTGACGGTGTTGTTGTAGACGTTGGTCGCGATGTCCTGCCGGTTGATCAGGTACGCGATCGCCTGCCGGATGGCGGACTTCTGCGCTGTGTTGCTCCCCGGCATGACGTTGTAGTTGAAGTTCAGGTACCGAATCTCGGTGCCGTGCCCGTAGACGATCTGCACGCCGCTCTTACCCTGCAGGCTCTTGATCTGCGTCGGGCTCATGTCTCGGTAGGCCACGTTGATGGCGCCCGAGCTCACGTCCGAAACGAGCGTGTCCGCGTTCTGCTCGTAGCGGATGATGAATTCCTTGTTCGAGAGCTTGTCGTCGCCGCCGTAGTTCGGGTTCGGCAGGAACTCAGCGAGCTGGTTCGGGACATATTTCGCGAGCTTGTACGGCCCGGAGCCGATGACTTGGCTGTCCGGCAGCAGCTTGTCCGCCGGGAACACCTTCTGATCGACCAGCGCCCCGGCTCCGGTGGTCAGCACGTATGGCCACACGGCGTTCGGGGCAGTGAGGGTGAACGTCACCGTGTTGCCCGAGGCAGTCACGCTCTTCATCGAGCTGAGCAGGCTCGAGGGACCGTTGCTTGCCTTGATCGTCACGATGCGCTGGAACGAATACGCGGCATCCTGGGCGGTGACCGGATCGCCATTGGAAAACTTCTGCCCGGCTTTCATCGTGCACATGTAGACCACCGGATTGCTGGGGTTCTGCCAGGCACAGGTGGCCGCGTCCGGCACCGGGGTGTTACCGCCCGGTGGGATCTTCAGTAGCAGCTGATAGATGTTGTAGATCGGCGTCCACGACCCGAGGTCATAGGAACCGGCCGGGTCAAGGGCGACGACTCGGTCGGTGGTTCCCATAACGACGCTGGCGGTGGCTCCGCTTTTGGCACTCGCGCTGGTACTGGGGGCTTTCTTGCCGCTGCCGCACGCAGCGATCACTACAGCGAGCCCGGTGCCGAGCGCGATCAGCCTGATCATTCGTCCGCGCTGACGCATGACGCTCTCCCACGGGTTCGGGCTCGACCCGGCTAGCTCGGAGCGTCGGCGGCGAACTGGCGGTCTCGACCCGGTCACCTCGTGGCTTGCGGATCGAGCTCTCGTTCAGACACCACTATGGAACGTCGCGGCGCCCTCCGCCGCAAGGAAGCCGCATCGATTCGTTATCTGACGCACCGCCTTACGGTGACTTTTGCAGCGGCGGGTTTCGATCGGTAGCCAGTTGCGGGGCCGGTTCCCTTTGGTTGGTCACAATCTCGGCATAGCGCGCCGCATTGCCAACGAGCTAGGGCCAATATGGCGCCTTCTGCCAACAAATTCCTATGTATTACTGAACTTCTCCACAGTGATGATCGGCATCTGAGGTCGATAACTCTTGGCAACGTCGGCTGTGTCCGTCCCGGCCCGCCTGGGCCAGTGAGCCGGTGGCCGACCGTACGTTGAGAGGCGCACGCGGTTGCTCAACAGACCCTCACCGAAATCGCTTGGCGAATCTGCCTTTCGCTTCCGTGCCGAACGCGTATTCAATTCGGCCGTCGTCGAGTTTTTGCTTACGTTTCAGCGTCAGCTCCGCTGGTGGCCGATAGCCGGTGGTCCACAGCCAGTAAATCGCTTCCTTGAGGGTCGCATCGCCCGGCGCGTAGATCTTGAGCCGACTGTCCGTCTCGTCGGTCTCGGCATACGAAAAGCGGTTGTCCATTTCCGACCTCGTTGTATTTGACTGTGCAGCGCCCGGGCGGCTGCCGGATAGCAGATCCGGATGTGCCTGCGTTTCATTATGATCAGCTGGTGCCACAACCATCGTCCGGCGGGGCTGGCTTGAGCGCGTCGACTGCTGGCGGCCGCCCGGCATGACCGCCCTCCAGCAGGTCCTCGACGCGCTCGAAGCTCTGCCGACCACGGCATTCCTCGTACTCGACCGGGATCGGGTCGTGCTCGAGCACGGCACAATGACAGCGCCGAGCTACCTGGCCTCGGCGCGCAAGAGCATCCTCTCCGTCCTCTATGGACCCGCGGTCGCAGCCGGAACCATCCGGCTCGACGCCACTCTCGACGAACTCGGAATCGACGACACCGGCGGGCTCCTGCCGCAAGAACGCCGCGCCACAGTGCGCGACCTGCTCACGTCACGTTCCGGTGTTTATCACCCGCCGGCGACCGTGGCCGGACCCGAGCAGAGCGCGCCGGCTCGGGGCTCACAGCCGCCGGGCGCGCTGTTCCACTACAACAACTGGGACTTCAACGCGCTCGGCACGATCTTCCAGCGGTGCACCGGACGGTCCGTCTTCGACGCGCTCGCCGAGGACCTGGCCGGGCCGCTCGACTTCGACGACTTCGAGCCGGGTCGACAGCGACTGCTCGGCCGTCCGGAGGTGTCCGAGCACCTCGCGCACCACTTTTTCCTTTCCGCCCGCGACCTCGGGCGGCTCGGCGCGATGCTGTTACAGGACGGACGATGGAACGGCCGGCAGGTGGTGCCCGCGTCCTGGGTGGCCGAGAGTACGTCGATCCAGGTCGATCGCGGCGCCGGGGTGCAGCTCGACTACGGCTACTGCTGGTGGCTCCCACGACTCCTGGGACGCGGGTCGTTCCTGGCCATCGGCAACTTCGGCCAGTACCTGCTCTGCGTACCGCCAGGGCTGGTGATCGTGCACCTGCGGGCCGTGCCCGATGACATCGTCCTCGCCCGCTCCCAGGGCACGCAGCCGTCGGCCCCGATCGACTCCGTGAGTCCACAGCAGTTCATGAAGCTGGTACGGGCGGTACAGGCCGCGCTGCGCCGCTGACCCGTACCTCTCACCACACCGCCGCCTGTGCGGCGGGAGAGACCTCCGGTGAACGATGTTCCGTCTGACCGGAGGTGTGCTGGTGATTCGCGCCGCGGTGGATATGGATCGCGGAAATCGTCGGGCTTTTCGCGATAACTGGCGCAGTCACTTCAGGAGGGTGATCATCGCGAGCGGGGTCCATAGTGGACGGTGTCGATGCTCGCCTGTCAGGTCGAGCGGATCCCGCCCGCCAGCTCCGTCCCCAGGCGGCGGCGCTACCAACCGAAATGGGACGGATTCCCTTAACGCTGCGGAGTTGCATTCGACGCATCATTCAGCTCTATAAACGAATTCCTATATACCCTGGACACGGAGCTGGTTTGGCGTAGGGCGAATTTGATCGGCGGCCCAGTTTTCCTTGGTGCCTGGCAGAATGCGCCTGCGCGCAAATTTTGCATTCGATGCAACGGAGTCTAGATCGCCTGACGCTGACCCGAAGCGCGCTCGATAGTCATTTCTGGCATGGAGCGGCTTGCTCGCGCCCGGCGCAATGGCACGTTAATAGCCGGGCGGCGCTGCTAGGTTGGCCTGATGAGCGGCGCTGATGGTGACCAGGTACCAGGCGGCCGGGTCGTACGTGCGGGCGCTACGGTTCGGAGGCCGGCCGGCTATTGGACGACTGCTGTTCATGCGCTACTGAGGCACCTTGAGCACGTCGGTTTCTGCGCGCCCCGAGTTGTTGGTGTGGACGGTGGGGTCGAGGTCCTCAGCTTCGTTGAAGGTGAGACGCCCACCACGGAAGACGTTGCGAACTGGATTGACGACGCCGTGCTCGCCTCCGTCGGACGGTTGCTCCGGCGATACCACGACGCCATCGCCTCTTTTAAACCGCCGAGCTGGGCCAGGTGGCAGCAAACGTCCATTCCGACGACCGGCACGCTCGTCTGCCATACCGATCTCTATCTTGGCAATGTCGTCTTCCGTGATCGGCTGGCCGTCGGGCTCATTGATTTCGACTTCGCCCACCCTGCCGATCCGCTGTGGGACCTCGCAATGGCGGCGTGGCACTGGGTACCGCTTTCGACCGAATCGATGAGCAAGCACATTCCAGAGTCAGACTGGGCACGGCGGCTTCGGCTGTTCGTCGAAGCATATGGTGTTGAAACCCAACGGCGGCAGGATGTTCTGCTCGTAATCGGCGATCTCAGCCACCGAATGCGGAACAAGCGCGCCACAGAGGGATACGTGACGAGCCCGTTTGATAATTCATTGGCAGCCCAAGAACGCCAATGGGATTCGCTACTCGACGCGCTCAAATAGTGGGTCGCTCCTGCTGCCGCATCTTCGGCAGACGAATTGAGCTCCCGGATCACCCGGAGTGTTATAGTCTCGTCTCTGGACGGAGGTCGTCATGCATAAGTTGGTGGTCCTGTATTCCCAGCCCGCCGACCCTGACCACTTCCGCGACTACTACGTCACCAACCACCTTCCGCTGGTCATGAATCTGCCCGGTCTGCTTGCGTGGCGCTACAGCTTCGACGTGGCGGCGACCAAGGGAGAAGCGCCATATTTCGCGGTTTTCGAAGGCGACTTCGCTGACGCCGCCGCCATGGCCGCGGCGCGTGCGTCGCCGCAAGGCCAGCGGGTGGCCGCCGATGTCGCCAACTATGCCACCGGCGGTGCGGTCATCATCCACTATCCGGTGCAGGACGTCACCGGCTGAGGCAGGCCGGTTCGCTCCGGGACGCGTTCGGTCGGCCGTCGCGGCCAGGGCCGACTATCGGCCGAGCCGTTCGCGGTTGCCGGTTCGTCTCGAGGCCCCGCTCCTTCACTGGCGGGTGACCGATCCCTCCCGATAGGCGGGATATATAGGTAGTTGCGCGATGTCTGGCCAGCGTTGTTGCAGTGAATTATGCAGGTCCGCGACCCAACCGACGACCGCTGAATGTTCGTTCCGCAGGTCGTACGAGGCGGCGAAGCCCTGCAGGAGATGCACGATGCGTTGGCGATGGGTGGCGGTGCCCCATTCCGTGTCAGCATCGAGCGCAGCAGGTAGCATGGCTCCGACATCGCGAACAACCCAGAACATCCACGCATATGCCAGCTCGGCGCGGAATTGGTCGTCGTCGGCGACCGCCGGAATTCCGCATGCGGCGGTTTCGCGATATGCGGCCACGGCTTTGGCGAGTGAGCGTGTCGGGACCTGACCGGCGAATCCGCAGGAGGGAAACGGCACGTACAGGTAGGCAAGGTCGTAGAAGGCGTGGCGGAATCCGGCCAGTTCCCAGTCGATAAAGACGGTTCGGTCATCGAGGATTCGGTCATGGCCCGGGCAGATATCCCCATGGGTCAGCGCCAGAAACGGGCCCGATTCACACATGCGGGCCGCAGTTACGTTAAGGAACGCGTACACCTCAGAGGGAATAGTGCACTCAGCGGCCTCGATGGCACGCTCAAATCGCCTGATGTGCTCGTGCACCACGTTGGCGAGGGGATTCGCCGGCCGGTTCCCGAAACGCTCAAGCAGAAACCCGAACTCCGCATCACGGCCAGCGCTGATGGCATGCAGCTCCCCCATCGCCCTGCCGTACAGGCACAACGCTTCGTCCGCACGCTCCGGATCGTCGCCCTGCAGACGCTCCAACAGCCCGACCCCCTCGCCGAGATCCTCCATCACGATCACGCCTGCGTCGTAATCAACACCAATCAACCGCGGGCACAACCGGCGGCGCTCGCCGTTGGCCAGGAATTCCAACGCGGCCGACTCATACGCAACCCTGCTCGCAAACGAACCCGGCGCCCGATCGACCGGCTCATAGCCACCACCGGACCCGTCAACACGTTCCTTCACCACAGCGGCACGAAACTCGCCCGAGCCACCCACCAGCTCCACACGGGCAACCCGACTCCGAATACCCACGAACCTCGGCTCCGGACCTCGCCCCGGCCGGATCTGCGCACCCAACGCCACCGACACGACACGCTTCCCAGCATCCCAACCCGACTCCGTCAGCAGCTCCGCCATGACCAGCACCGTCCTGCCGCGCACCAAAGCTGTCAAACGAGATAGCTCACCATCGGCGCTCCGGCCCACGAGTCATCGCCGTCAATCGCCCTGCCGTACGGCCGAATTAATCGACCCAGCCGCCGAAATCCAGATACGGCACGCCGCCATACATGCCTGTTACCAGCACACCTGCGGAATTGCCTTCGACGCAGCATTCAGAACTACCGATAGCGGCTCCCTGGCCGGCACGCGTACTGGAGTCGGCGGCTTGAGTCAGTCTGCGTGAAGGCAGAAGGCGTTGCTGTCTGGGTCGGCCATCTCGACGCCATCGGGCAGGTCGGCAAGACGGGTCGCGCCGAGTGAGACCAGTCGTTCCGCCTCGCTGGTGGGGTCGGCGGTGACCAGGTCGAACCGCTGACGGTTCCTTCCGTTCCCGGGTTGGATCGGCGGTCCGCCCCAGGAGTCCCAGGAAATCTTGGTGCCGCCGAGCGGCGACTGGACCGCGGTCTGCTCGTCGTTGTCCCATACCAGCGGCCAGCCCAGCGCGTCGCGCCAGAACAGGCCGACGTTCCGGGTTCCATCACAGGTGACCTCGCCGAGGTAACCGGTGCCGGCCAGGTAGTTGTTGCCTGGCTCGATCACACACAGCTCGTTACCGCCGGGGTCGGCCAGCACGACGAACTTGTCCTCGGGCGCCTGGCCCACGTCAAGGTGGCGGCCGCCCAGCCGCAGCGCTTTCTCAACGGTTCTCTGCTGGTGCTCGAGGCTGCCGCTGGTCAGGTGCAGATGCAGCCGTGGCCGACCGGCCTGCGTGGTGTTGGAGCTGACGAAGCGGAGCCCGACCTGTGTCTGGTCACCCGGTAGGAAAGCGCCGCCGGGCTCGGTGCGGACCTCGCGGTCGAGCAACCCGGCCCAGAAGACCGCCACCTCGGTCGCCTCGGCCACGTCAAAGGCCACCGCTTCCAGTTGTAGAGCCACCTCTGCACCCTAGGACGGGCTCGTGGCGCTGGCGACCGGTTTGCACAGAGATCGAATAGGCGGACTGCAGCATCTGAGCGATGGTCCGGCGAGCGCTGAGTCGGGCGGCCAGAGCGGCGATCCCGGCCGCTGCGACGACCACGAGGATCAAAGTGATGACGAGTTCGGCAATCGGGTCTGACGGGTTGGTGCTGCTGGTATTGAGCGCGGCGAAGAGCCCGAGCCCCGCCGGTAGGCCAATGACCGTTCCGAGAAGGGCGGGTGCGGCGAGTGCGATCGCGACCGACCCTAGAGCGCTCGCTGGTGTGCATCCGAGGGCCCGCATCACGGCGAGGGATGTCTGCGCGTCGAGTGCTGTGGCGGTCGCAACGAAGGCTACGTCGAGGACCGCCAGGGTCAGCAGCAGCACGGTCAGCGCGAGCATCAGGTGATCAAGTCGCGCGGTGTTGGGGTCGGCAAGTCCTCCCGCTTTCGCGTGCTCAGCATTCACATGCGCGTTGGCCAACACCACCGCGACAGTGCCGGTGGTGGCGACGGCGATCCCCGCAATGGTGATCAGGCTGCGCCCAGGGCGGCGTGCGATGAGCCGCAGAGCGATCAAGCCTGCTGTCGGCAGCCTGGAGGACATCGCGATTGTCGTTCGCCGGCGCGCAGGTCGGCGGGTGAGGCCTGCCAGAGCGGCGACCGTGCTCGCGCGGATCGGGCGCAATGACGCGATCATCGTTGCGAGCCCGGTGACGGCGAGGACAACAGCGAGCGCACCAAGCACGGCCAGTGGCGTAACGGATGTTGCACCTGCTGCGCCGAGCAGTCCGGCGGTCGGTGTGTCGAACAGTGGCGCGATGGCCCACGCGAGAGTCGCGCCGACGGCAGTGGCGATAACGGCCAGCAGCCCCGTTTCGACCAGCAGGCCGGTGTTGACGTAGGCGGGCGTCGCGCCGATCGCCTTCAGGGTGCCGATCCGGCGAGTCTCATTGCCAAGCCGAGTACCGATGAGGACGGTGACCGTCGCGATCGCCAGCAGCGACAGGAGTGAACCGCCGAACAGAGCGATGGTGCGCTCGTTGCGGATCAGCTTCCCGTCGTGGTTGTCGATGTCGTGCCAGGACGTGAGAGTCGGCACTGTCGCGCGCGAATGGCCTGCCACGAAGGCATTGGCGTCGACACCGGGCCGCAGTGTCAGGTAGGAGGTCAGCGCAACTGGTTCGGCCCGGGTCGCCAGCGACCGCGCATCGTCGCGAGTCAGCCAGATGAGTCCGGGGCTCGCGGTGGCCAGGGTTGGGGTGGCCAGGGTGCATCCGACGAAGCACACGTCAGGGTAGGGAGTCATGGCCGCGGTCACGGCGATACCCGCGACCCGGAAGGATCGGCCACCCAGCACGAGCGTGTCACCCACGCGTGCTCCGAGTGCGTCGGCAAAGGCCTGTTCGATAACGGCGGAATGGGGCGCAACCCACCGTCCCGACGTGGTCTTGGGCTGGTCGACTGCCGAGGGGGTGATGTCCCGTCCCTGGACTTCGGCCGCGCCGCGGGCGTTGCCGAACGTCAACGCGGTCCAGGTCGTCGGGAACGGCCCGCTGGTACGCCATACCTGCCGGTCGTGCATCAACGCGGCCAGTTGCCCGCGTTGTCGCGTGGTCACTGACGTGTTTGGTTCGGGCAGCGTGCCGGCCACGACGTCGGGCCCGGCCGTGACCTTACGGGTTTGTGCGTAGGCGTCGGATGTGTGGCCGCGCAGCGCGAAGCCGAGGATGAGGCTGGTGGCCGCAGCCACCAGGGCGGTCAGCAGCAGCACGTTCTGCCACCGATGTCGGACCACGTCACGGCGGATCAACCGCGCGAGCAGGGCAATCGCACCCACGGCGTCAGCTCTCCAGTCCAGCCAGGCGACCCAGGTCGCCACGGGAGCCGCCGGTGAGCACCGTCTCATCGACCAGCCTGCCGTCGCGCATCGACAACAGCCGATCGGCCGTGGCCGCCACCCGGGCATCATGACTGACCATCACGATTGTCTGTCCGTCGCCGTGTAGACGATCAAGCAGGCGCAACACGTCGGCCGTGGCCGCGCTGTCCAGATTGCCGGTCGGCTCGTCGGCGAGCAGCACGTCCGGTTCGTTGATCAGTGCACGAGCGATGCCGACGCGTTGACGTTGCCCGCCGGACAGCTGCGACGGCAGATGGTCGGCGCGATCGGCCAGCCCAACCTGGTCGAGTAGCGCCATTGCCGTTCGGCGGGCGGCGGCGACGCGCCCGCCGGCGAGCAAGGCGGGCAGCTCGACGTTCTCCCGCGCGGTCAGCTCGTCCATCAGGTGGAAAGCCTGGAACACGAACCCGATGCGGTCGCGCCGTAGGCGGGCCTTCCCCCGTTCGCCCAGCGCGTCGACGCGCGTGTCGTCGAGCCAGACCGCACCGTCGCTGGGTCGGTCCAGGCCGCCGAGCAGGTGCAGGAGCGTGGACTTGCCGCACCCGCTTGGGCCGCTGATCGCCACGGTCTCCCCGGGCCGGATCTCGACGTCGATGTCATCGACTGCCCGCACCAGGCTCGGCCCGGCGCCGTAGTGCTTGCTCAACCCGCGGGCGCGCAGAACTGTCGTTGAGCTGCCGCTCATGACCCGGCCGACCAACTGCGCTCGCACGCTTCGAGCCAGGTCAGGTCCGCCTGTTGCCGCAGCACCACGCCCTCCAACAGCAGCGCGGCGAGGGAACCGTCGGGCTCGGCCAAGGCCGCGCGCTGCGAGTCCCGTAACTGCCGCAGCAACTCGCGCCGTTGCCGATCGACAATGTCGATCGGGTCGGCCAGATGCGTGGCGGCCGCCGCGACCAGCTTGAGATGGAACTCGGCCAGATTCGGCCGGGGCCAGACCACCTCGTCCAGCCAGCCGACGACCCGTTGCCGACCCGCGGCGGTGAGGTCATAAATCCTGCGGTCGCGTCCGTCCCGGTCATCGCCAGCCGGTTCAGACACCACCAGCCCGGCCTTCTCCAGCCGGTTCAGCGTCACGTACACCTGTGCCGCCGAGATCGAGCCGGACAGCGGACCCAGTGCTCGACGCAGTTGCCCGTGCACGTCGTAACCATGCGACGGCTGCTTGGACAGCAACGCCAACACCACTTCTTGCTGCATGGGCCGCAACCCCTAACGGTTAGGTAATGGGGATAGCTAACCGTTAGGGGTGCGGAAATGTCAAGCACGCGCAGGGATGTGCACGGGTTTTATTTCTGCGGCATCAAGAACGGGACCACGGTGGATGACGAGCAGGCCCACAAGCAGCAGGTTCTTACCAAGGCGTCCGGTAAGACGCTAACCCGCGCCCGACAGTCTCACAGAATGCCAGCGGCAATACTCGGCAAGTACGGTGGATCTGCCCAACTTTCCCGAAACACACCCGAAGAACTGGGTAGCGCAGCAGTGCAACACCGTTCACATCGAATTGATGATGATTGACGTGCGTCAGGTGACTCTGGAAGGCGTCAGTACGGACTCTGTTATCGACATTGAAATAGCCACGGTGGACGTTGAAACAGGTTCGGGCTATTTGTTTTTGGTGAGTTGGCCTCTGACTGACCCTCTCAGGGCTACCCACAAGCGAGTGGGTTGAGGCGCTCTTCGGGTGCCGTCCATGAATGCCGAACTCGCCGACTTCCTGCGCCGTGCCCGCGCTGCAAGCGATCCGCAGCGCGACGGGATGCCGGTAGACGGCCGGGTACGTCGCGGGCCCGGATTGCGTCGCGAGGAGGTCGCGCTCCTCGCGGGGATCTCCACCGGCTACTACACCCGCTTGGAGCAGGGCCGTCGGATCGTCCCGTCAACGCAGGTCGTGGACGCGATCGCTCGGGCGCTGGGCCTCGACGAAGCCGGACGCACGCACCTGCACAGCCTCATCAACGGCAGTCCCAGGTCGCGGAGCTGGAGCCGCTCCGCGGTGCAGCGCGTCCGCCCGGGGCTCTACCAGCTCATGGACACGCTCGACACCCAGCCCGCGCTCATCCTGGGCAAGCGGACGGACGTTCTGGCGACCAACCAGCTGGCCCGTGCACTCTTCGCCAACTTCGAGCAGATGCCCGCCCGGGAGCGTAACTATGCGCGCTGGATGCTTCTCTCCGACGACGCTAAGAACCTCTACGTCGACTGGGAAGAGCATGCGCGCAACGCAGTCGAGAACCTCCGATTCGACGCGGGGAACACCGCCGACGACCCGGACACCCAGAAGCTGGTCGGCGAGCTCTCGCTCGCGAGTCCCGAGTTTCGCCGCTGGTGGTCTGAGCACCGCGTCTTCCAGCGGACGTTTGGCAGCAAGCGCCTTCATCACCCGATCGTCGGCGATATCACCGTCGATTTCGAAAGCCTCACCCTGCCCGGCGACCCAGACCAGACGCTGTACGTATACACGACCCCGCCAGACTCACCCGCGCGCGAAGCGATGGGGTTGCTTGCGAGCTGGACTCAGCCGCAGCTCCCGACCTCCCTCGACAACTGACGGGCTCATTCGGCGTCCCGAGATCGGGAAGCCGAAGTAGGCGGGGATGGACACTCAGCTAGCCGATGTGTAAATGAACGCGACAAAGGATTTCGTCGACGACACATTCGAGCGGTGCGGCGGCGTCGATCGACACCCCTGAGCAATGCCTTCCTTGGTGTGGTGCAACCGGATAATGATTTCTCGCTCCTCTGTCCTACCGCCCCAGTCGCTGGGGTCAACGGGTACACGCTCATCAATCCGGCGCAGCACAGCGTCAAGGTCATCGACCTCAAGGACAAAACACCGTCAAGGAGGCCGCTGAACTCCGAAGAATTCCTATAGCCGCCGCAGAAAAACGTCACCGCCTCGTCCTGGTTGGCGATTAAGGCCTTGGCCTTCGCTACATCCCAGATGGGCGTAGGTGGCGGTCACTGGTTGCTTCCCCTGGCTCCCGGGCGCCCCGGAGTTCGCGGTCGCCATGAATAGCTTGATAACCCCGTCGCTACGATTCGTTGCACACCGTGGTTTTTCCGGTGCCCGAACCACCGTCAATCAGATAATTTCTCGTACCCATTGGTAGATGTCACCGCCCGAATAACCATATGCCGTGCGCCGAGTCACGTCTTGCCTGGACAGAACCCTATTGATGCGTCTGACTGATCGCACGCCAATAAGACGCCAGGCGTTCTGACTGGTCATTAGCGGGTCATTAACGCCGGCCAGGCCGGACCCGTGATTTGCCTCGGAGAGGGCCGACTGTGGCGTAGGCCGCATACTCAGCGAATTTTCAGCGCCGGCCGGGGAGCATCGGTTCGCAGCGGCAATGGCGCCGATTGACGCCATCGGCTGGCATGTGAATGTCAGGACGGCAGACCGAAGGTGGGGGGCAATGGCGCACCCGGCGGACAGAACGCTTGCGACGGCAACTCGACGCGACCCGGTGGCCAACGGGCGATTCGTTCTCGACGTGGTCGCGCTGGCCCGGCCGTGGTTCTGGCCGGTGTCGCTGCTGCCCTATTACGTCGGGCTGCTGTTGGCGACCCACCGGCTGCTGCCGGACGTCACCGATCCGTCCGTGTTCATCGGCGCGTTCGTCGCCGGCCCGCTCGTCTGGCTCGCCGTACTGGCCGTCAACGACGCGTTCGACCTACCCAGCGACCTGCTCAACCCACGTAAATCCGCGACTCCGCTGACCAGCGGCCGGATGACCCCAGCTACGGCGTACCGGATCGCCGTGGCCGCGGCCGGAGCGGCGCTGGTCGCCGCCGCGCTGGTGGGCGCCGCGTTCACTGCGGGCACCGCGATCGCACTGGCCCTCGGCTGGATGTACAGCGTGCCGCCGATTCGGCTGAAGGAACGAGCCGGCATCGATGTCGTCGCCAACGCGGTGGCGGTCGGCGCGATGGGACCGTTCGCCGGCTGGACCGCGGTGCACGCCCCCAGTGGCTTTCCCTGGGCGATCGCGGCCCAAGGCGCTCTGGTCGGGGTAGCGCTCTATATTCCTACGACCCTGGTCGATTATCCGGCCGACCTGGCTAGCGGCTACCGGACGGTCGCGGTCCGGCTGAGACCGCGCCGCACCTACCGCCTGGGCCTGGCCGCGTGGATCGCGGCCGCCACGCTGTCTGTCATTCTCGCCCTGGCCGACGAAACGATCCCCCGGTCGATGCTCCCGTTGGAACTGGTAATGGCGCCGACCCTCCTCCTCGCGTACCACGGATTGTTGGCCCGGTCGCAGTCGTTCGCCCGGATCGCGGCCGTGAGCTTCCTATTCCTCTTACCCAGCGCGGCTTTCGCCCTCACGTACACCGGCACGATTTAAGAAAGCGGCGAGCGCCGGCAAAAGCACCGACGAGTCAGCCCGGCGCCAGTTACTCGGTAGGGTGCGACGTATGCCCATCAAACTCGAGAACGTCGGCATCGCCGTCCGTGACCTCGAAGCGACGATTGACTTCTTCACCGACCTCGGGCTGACCGTCCTCGGCCGTGACACGGTCAGTGGAGAGTGGACCGACACCGCCGTCGGCCTCGACGGCAACCACGCCAAGATCGCCATGCTCCAGACGCCAGATGGCAACGGCCGGCTCGAGCTCTTCGAATACATCCACCCCGACGCGATCGAGACGGAGCCCACCCGACCTAACGAGATCGGCATGCACCGTGTGGCTTTCTCGGTCGACGATATCGACGAGGCCCTCGAGAGCGCCGCGAGGCACGGCTGCCACCCGCTGCGCGGTGTTGCGACCTACCGCGACGTGTACAAGCTCACCTACCTCCGCGGCCCCAGCGGCATCCTCGTGATGCTCGCCGAGGAGCTGAAGAAGAGCTGACCGCGGACCGATCCACTGACGAGCGTGCGCGTACCGCTGAAGTGGTCGCCTACGACGACAACTGGCCGGTGATGTTTCGCCAGGTGGCTACCGAAGTCAGCCGGGCGCTTGCCGACATTGACCACGAGATCCAACACATCGGCTCGACCTCAGTTCCTGGACTCGCCGCAAAGCCAATCATCGATCTTTCGCCGTTCTCGACTCCGCCAACGACGTCCCCACCGCGATCGAAGCGCTTGCCGCGGGCGGCTGGCCACACGAGGGAGATGGCGGGCTTACCGGGCGCGAGAGCTTCAGAGCCCGGCCTGATTTGCCCTACCACCATCTATATCTGGTGGTCCGGGGCAATGAGCAGTACCTACGTCAGACACAATTCCGCGACATCCTGCGCAGCGACGCGAAAGCACGCGCCGAGTACGTCGAGCTAAAACTCACGTTGGCACCGCTGCTAGTTACTGACCGAACCGCCTACACCGACGGCAAAACCGAACTAATCGAGTCCCTGCTCAGACGTCATGGATTCACAGCCACAGAGGAAGTTCCATAGCCGATCCGTTTGTCGAGGCCGCGTGAAACTGAGCAGTGTCCCTGGATTGCCGATAATTCAGTCAGACGCCCAGGCCGGCCCCGCCGGACACCACGATATCTTGCCCGGTGATATAGGCGGCTCCGTCCGAAGCCAGGAACGCGACGGTCTCGGCAATGTCCTTGGGCGTGCCGACGCGACCGAACGGGTTGTTCGCCGCCATACCGGCCAGCAGCGCCTCGACATCCTCGGATCCACTGCCAAGTGCGGTCCGCGTCATGGGGGTGTCGGTGTAGCCCGGGCTGACGGCATTGATTCGGATGCGGCGCGGGGCCAACTCCAGGGCCAGCGTGGGAATCATGGCCAGCAGTGCTCCTCGCGCTCCGGCTGTGACGCCGTTGCCGACCAGGGCGCGCGTCGCGCCGATACCTACGGTGACAACGATCGAAGAGCCGTCGCACAGCAATGGCAGCGCTTTGACCAGGGTAAAGAAATTTCCTCTCGTGTTGACGGCGAACACGTCGTCAAAGGTCGCTTCGTCCCAGGCCTCCAGCGGCCTAGCACGGTTGATGCCGGCGTTCAGGAACAGCGTTGTCAGAGTCCCGAATCGTTCGCGTACTTCGGACATCACCCGGTCAGTGTCGGCAAGCGAGCGCGCGTCAGCAGGCAATACCAGAACGTCCTCGGGCAGCTCCTCGCGCGCTCGGGCGACGCTTTCGGGACGTTGTCCCGTGACCGCGACCCGGTAGCCGCGGTTATGCAGAACCTCCGCGGTCGCCTTCCCGATCCCGCTGGTACCACCGGTGATCAGAGCTGCACCTGCCGACATGTGATCACTCCGCATCAGTTATTGCGGGGAATGCCATCCACGCTCCCCCACGAGAAATATCCGGACTTAATAGTTCTGTTCGTCGTCGTTGTCGAGGCTGGGCGACGTCGCCGACTCAATTATCGCTTCGACCTCGACTGTCTCGTCCACATCGACAGCATCGGCCGCGCCACCCAAGGCCAATAGCCTTGCCTCGTAGGCTTTTACCTCGGCTGGGCTGGCTCGCCAACCGGAGTCGGATTCAAGCACCGGGTCGTCCGGCCGGTTCGATTCGGCCAACGCCAATTCCGCGCCCACCTCGATCTTGAGTTCGTCCCTGGCCCCGTCGGGTGTGTGCTGGGGGTACGCGCCGATACCGGGATGGGCCTTGTCTACAAGGTCGAGATATTCCGGGTTGCGGGCAATGAACTTCCCCACGACCGGGCAGATGATGGTGATCTTCTTACCGCTTCCGCGGATCTCATCCAACGCACGAGCGATGAGTTCCGTCGCTACCCGATGGTTTCGGTAGGCGTGGTCGACCCAGGTCGAGAGCAGCACGACGCGGCCGCCCACGAACCGATACGTGAGCTCGGCGATCGCCTCAGCGCCGAGCGTGGCGAGCCATCGGCCATGCTCAGAATCGTTGTAGACATCGAGTTCCCAACTGGACTCCACCCCGCTGAGACCTGCGTTGTCTAAAGCAGCGATGAGCGCCGCGTTGTTCTCTTCCCGAGTGACCGCGCCGACCTCAAAATTGTCCGTCATCATCATCCTTTGTGTCCGGGCGCGACCCTTGATCATTCCCGGGTGTTGAGGAGTCGGTTTACTGTCGCACTGCCGTTCCAAGGGCATTGTCGATCCAGTACCGCCAGAATCCATCGGCGCCGCGCCGCACGATATCGCTGGCCGAGCCTCCGAGGTGCACTTGCTCGCCGCCGGGACCTGCGCCCTCAATTGTCCAGTCCAACACGATCTGGGCAACATCGCCGTTAACGAACACATGGCGCGCCTTGGCGTCCAGCGGCAGACCGAGGTCGATATCCCGCTCGAGTTGAGCAGCGATCTCGGTGCGATCAGTGACGGTTCGCCCGTCTCTGGCGACCATCACGGCCTCGGGATCGTACAAACCCATCATCGCGTTGATCTTTCCGGAGTTAAATCGCTCAACTAGCGAGGGGACAACGTCTTCGGGTTCAGTGGGAAGTGGATACGTCTCGGACATTTCGATTTCCTTTGTATACGGGCTGAGCTAGGGCCCACGAAACACTACATGGACCATATAGTCCAGTAGAATACCTGACACACACCAGGCCGGCGCACGCGATGGCCGACCACGCCGCTTTACTTTGGGTGATTGTTTTGGACGCGTTGATCGTCTTTGAGGACACCGGGATGCACCGGGTCAATCATGTCTTCGTATTGCGGGTACTGGTTGATGAAAGCGCGCACGACCGGACAGATGACGGTGATCCTCGTGCCGGTGCGGCGGATGTCCTCCAGTGTCGCGCCGATGAGCTCTGTCGCGACGCCGTGGCGCCGAT
>JBEDUI010000138.1:0-5916 GCA_040414495.1 Mycobacteriales bacterium | reverse complement strand
GGCAAGGTCGTCGCGCAGAACACGGCGAGCGCGGCGCCGAAGAGCTACGCCGGGTACTGGCGGGTCGGTGGGGACTCGATCGGCACCTGGCCGCAGGTGCCGACCCATAACTATTACGGCGGTCTGATCGACGATGTGGCCGTGTACGGCAAGGCGTTGAGCAGTGCCCGGGTCGCCGCCCATTACGCGGCGGCGCGCTAGCGGGTGTCGGCTCCATACGGCCCGGGCGGCCCGGACCGGGGTCCACAGTGGACTCCGGCTCCGGGCCGTCGACGCTTTTTCACGGCACTGCTTGTTCTCGTGCCGGTCCTGGTAATCGGGCTGGTCGTCGGGTTAGCGGTCAGCCGATCCGATTCGCCTGGTGGGCAAGGGAAACCGGCCTTGGCGTCGCGCGGGGATTGTCGGCTGGGGGCGAAGCTGGTTCCGACCTGCGGTGCGTTGTGGGGCATTTATGCGCATGCGGTGGCCGGTAACTGGGCTCGCGGTGTAACCAATCTGGAGCACCTGGTCGGGCGACGGTTCGACCTGGTGAAGCGGTATCACGACTTTTCCGGGACCGGCGGCAATGGCGCGTTTCCCGATGCGTACGAGAAGCAACTGGGCGCCGACCGGCACCGCATTCTGTACTTTGCCTGGGAATCACGGAATTACGCCCGCGGCACGAAATTCGCCTGGCGCGATATCGCCGACGGTCGTTACGACCAGTCCGTGCTGATCCCGGAGGCGCGGCGGATCAAGGCATGGGGGCTGCCGGTCTTCCTGGACTTCGACCACGAAATGGACGGCTCGACCCGGCGCGGTCAGGGCAGCGCGGCCGATTACGTCGCCGCGTACCGGCACATCCACGACGTGTTCGCGCAGCAGCAGGTGCGAAATGTCGTGTGGGTGTGGACCTCGACCGGGACGATCGCCGACGCCGGTCGCATCGCCGCCATGTATCCCGGCGATTCCTATGTGGACTGGATCGGGTACGACCCGTACAACTTCTACAAGTGCAACGGCACTAAGTGGAAGGACCCGACGACCACGATCAACCGGTTCTACCACTGGCTGGAGAGCCATCACCACGGCAACAAGCCGTTTCTGCTGGCCGAATACGGGTCGTCGCCGGATCCGGCCGATCCCGCGGCCAAGGCGCGGTGGTACGCCGGCTTCGTATCGGCATTGCAGGCGCTGCCAAACATCAAGGCGGTCATGCAGTTCGACTCGGCCAGCATGAGCGCGACCAAGAAGTGCGACGTGCAGATCACCAGCGGCCCCGGGACGCTTGCCGCCTTTAGTCGTGCCGGTCGTAACCCATACGTACGGGTCGACCTCGCTCCGTAATCGGCGGTGGTGCACTATGTCCACACCAGACAGTCGTACGAGAGGCCGATGTGGACAGTCCGCTGCTTCCCCCGTTTTCCCGCCGGACCGCGTTGAAGGGAGCCTTGGCGGCCGTCGCGTTGAGCGCGCTGCCGGCAACCGCTTTGGCGGCGGCACCGCGAAGCGCGCGGTCAGCCGCCGCGCAGCTGTTCCCGGATAACGGCTGCCTGTGGGGGCTGTACACCCCGAAGGACTACAACGAGGGTTACCAGCAGATCGAGGCCAAGTCCGGTCGCGTCTTCGACATCCAGAAACGCTATTACGACTTCTCGGGCGCCGGCACCGACTATTACTCGAACGGTCAGTTTCCCGACCAGGGGTTGCTCGACATGATCGGCTCCGGTCACATCGCCGCGATATCACTTGAGGCACGGGCCTTCGGTGACGTCGCCGCTGGTCAACCGGCGCCGGCCGGCCCGGACGGGTGGTACCACTACAGCCAGATCACCAACGGCTCGCTGGACAAAGTGCTGGCCCAGATGGCGAGCCGACTGTCCAAACTGAACACACCGTTCCTGTTCTCGTTCCAGATTGAGCCAGAGGGTACGAGCGCGGCCAACTCCGGCAGCAGCGACGATTTCGTCGCGGCCTGGAAGTATCTGTATTCGTATTTCGGCGCGCACGGTGTGGACAGTGCAGTGTGGACACTGAACTTCGCCGGGCTGACCAACGACTCGGATTCGTACTACCAGGCGTTCTATCCGGGCGACGACGTGGTGGACGCGATCGCCTGGGATCCGTACAACCACGACGCGGACAAATGGCAGGCGCCGGCCGACCTGATCGGCGCCGGCTACAACCGCATTACCGGCGGGATGTTGGGCGCCGGAGCCGCGAAAAAGCCTTTGGTGCTGGGCGAATACGGCTGCATCGCCGATGATCGCCGGGTCGAGTGGCTGCAGGCGGTGCCGGACGCTCTCGCGGCCTGCCCGCAAATCAAGGCCGCGATCTACTACTCGTCGAACGGGCAGTGGGACACCCGGCTGCAGGGCGATGACGCCGCGATCGAGGCGTTCGGTGTGGACAGTCAGCACGGGTACGTGAACCCGCGGGCCCAAATCTCTTATGTGGCAGGCGCTTCTGCCTACGGCAAGGCCGGGATCGAGGTGCCGACCGGAGTTTCGGCCGGGACGTTGTTGCTGCTGTGGACGGTCGGTGTGGCGCCCGGCGAGCTGTCCGGTTGGACCCGGGTCACCAGCATCACCGCCGGTAGCTGCCCGACCGGGCTCTATTACCGGGACGCCACGGCGGATGATGCCGGCACGATGATACCGGTTGCCCAGGACGATCCGTCCGACGTCACGTTGCTGCTGGCCGGGTACGCCGGAGCGCGGGTGCACGCCTGGGGATACCAGACCGGCAGCTACACCACGCCGACGGTGAAGACGACGGTGGCCAGCTGCGGTCTGGTCTCGGCCGTGTGCGACCAGGAAGGTTCGGGGCGCCCGGCGGACTACCCGGTGCCGTCCACGTTGACCCAGCGGGTGGTGGCCGGCGGCACCAAGGTCGGCGGCACCGAAGGCGTGATCGCCGACAACGGTCCGACCGGCGCGGCGATCGGCCCCTGCGGCGGACAGACGTTCGGGACCGGCGCGACCGACACCGTATCGGCCTGGACCGTGGCCCTGGCGCCGACGAACAAGCCGTAGCCTCTGCGCTCACGGCGGCGAGCGTGACACGAGTGTGGGGTGGGGTCGGCCGGCTATGCGTTGCCTGCAGCGAGCGTGACGTGAGGGCGCACTTCTGGCGGCCTCGTACGACCCAATTGCAGCGAGCGTGACGTGAGGGCTGGTGTCTGGTGGCGGCCGACGCGTTCAGCGCAGCGAGTGTGATGTGAGGGCTGGCGTCTGGTGGCGGCCGACGGCTTCAGCGCAGCGAACGTGACATGAGTGTGGATTTTGATCGCTGAATTCGCTCTGGTGTCACGTTCGCTGCAGTTGGTGCGTTAGCGGACGGCCGACCTGTGCGGTTACGGCCGGAGCACGATCTTGCCGTGGCTGTGTCGCCGTTCCAGCTCGCGGAACGCGTCCTGCACCTGCTCTAACGGGTAGGCGCGGGCAATCGGCACCTCGAGGTCGCCCCGCGCGGCCAGCCGGGCCAGCTCGCCGAGTACGACCGCGCAGGCTGCCGCACTTTCGCCGTCGGTCCGCGCCCCAATCTTGGTCGCGGCATCCCAGTCGCGGATCGTGTTGATCCGCCGGGGCCGCACGCCCAATTCGACCGCCAGCTGCACGTATCCATCGCCGAACGTATCGATGAAGGCGTCGACTTTCCCGCCGGAGGCGTCCTGGATCCGCTCGGCCACGCCCTCGCCGTACTCGACCGGGATGACGTCGTGCTCCTTCAACCAGGCGTGGTTCGGCTCGCTCGCCAGCCCGATCACGGTGGCACCCCGCCGCCGCGCGAGCTGCACGGCAAGGGAACCGACGCCACCGGCCGCACCGGACACAACGACCGTGTCGTCCGGTCCGGGGTCGACCGCGAACACCGTGGCGTACGCGGTCGTACCGGCCACGTGCAGCGAGCCGGCCACATCCCACCACAGCCCGGCCGGAAGCGGCGTCAGCTGCACGTCGTCGACCGCGACGAACTCGGCCTGGCTGGCCCGGTTGTGGGTGAACCCGAGAACTTCGTCGCTCAGCGAGAAGCCACGCACGTGCGGACCGACCTCCGCCACGACGCCGGCCAGATCGGTGCCCTGTCCGGACGGGAACGTCGCCGGCCATCGCTCGTGCAGTGCGCCGGTGCGGATATGGGCCTCGCCCGGGTTGATCCCGGCTGCCTTGACCTGGACCAGTACCTGACCGGGGCCGGGCACGGGACGTCCCACTTCCTCCACCCGCAGCACATCGATCCCGCCGTACTCGCTGAATCGCACCGCCTTCATTGCGTGATCACCGCTCTCCTTGTTGGGATAGGCCCTGACAATGCCCGGCTGGCGCCGGATGAGGAACGGAGAGCTTTCCCTAGGATCGACGGTCCGAGGATGCGGTCCGCGGGCGGTGATTCACTACGGATATGGCGATGCAGCGCGACGACCTTGCCGATTTTCTGCGCCGGTCCCGGGCTCGGCTGACTCCACGGGACGTCGGGCTGGTCGAAGGGCCGCGGCGGCGGACGCCAGGATTGCGCCGCGAGGAGGTCGCGGCGCTCGCCGGGATGTCGCCGGATTACTACATGCGACTCGAGCAGGCCAGGAGCCCGCAGCCCTCGGTTCAGATGCTGGTCGCGCTGACCCGCGCGCTGCGGCTGACCATCGACGAGCGGGACCACCTGTACCTGCTCGCCGGGCACCATCCGCCGGAGGGCGCGCGGGCCGGGGATTACCTGCGGCCGAGCATGCTGTACCTGCTCGACCGGCTGGCCGACGTACCGGTTCAGGTCGTGAGCGATCTGGGTGATCTGCTGGCGCAGAACGACATGGCGCTGGCGTTGTTCGGGTGCGTGTGCACGGTCGCTCCGGAGGATCGCAACATCGTGCTGCGCTGGTTCACCGAACCGGACGTGCGTGCGCATTTCGCGGCCGACGAGCACGAGGAGCACGCTCGCCAGTTGGTCGCGGACCTGCGCGCCTCGGTCACCCGCCGTGGGAACGATGCGGCAGCCCGCGTACTTGTTACGCGGCTGCGTGCGGCGAGCGTCGATTTCGGGGCGCTCTGGGACCGGCACGAGGTCGCCGTACGCAGGTCGCATCCGTACCGCTTCGTGCATCCCGAACTGGGTCGTATCGATTTCGACTGCGAGATGCTGGCGACGCCGGCGGCGGACCAACGGCTGCTCATTTTCACGCCGCCGCCCGGCGGCACTGAGGCGCTGGAAATGCTGCGGATGCTCGGCCCGCAACACCGGCACAACACCAGCGCGAACGAACCTTCGTAGGACTGGCTGGCGCGGGTTTTCTTTGGTGGCGGCGCATTTTCTGCCGCGAGCGTGACGTGAGTGTCGGGTGCGGTTGGCCGGCTTCGCCTGAACTGCAGCGAGCGTGACAAGAGGGTCGTTTTGGGGTGGTCTGTTGCACGCCAACTGCCGCGAGTGTGACGGCAGGGTGGTTTTGTCGGCGCGGCTTCGCCCTTTTTGCAGCGAGTGTGGCAGGAGGGTTGTTTTGGGGTGGTCTGTTGCACGCCAACTGCCGCGAGCGTGACGGCAGGGTGGTTTTGTCGGTGTGGCTTCGCCTTTATTGCAGCGAGCGTGGCAGGAGGGTTGCTTTTGTCGGGCGAATTCGCCCTGGTGTCACGTTCGCTGCAGTTGGTGGGCTAGGGGGGGCGAAGCGTTCGTGCTTTCTGCAGAGAGCGGGGTGCGGAGCGCGGATGGCGTTGATAGGTGCGCCTTTATTGCAGCAAGTGTGGCAGGAGGGTTGTTTTGGGGTGGTCTTTTGCACACAGACTGCCGCGAGCGTGGCAGGAGGGTGGTTTTGTCGGTGTGGCTTCACCTTTATTGCCGCGAGCGTGGCAGGAGGGTTTTTTTGGGGCGGTCTGTTGCACGCCAACTGCCGCGACCGTGGCAGCAGAGTCGTTTTGTCGGTGTGGCTTCGCCCTTATTGCAGCGAGCGTG
>JBEDUI010000137.1:0-16028 GCA_040414495.1 Mycobacteriales bacterium | reverse complement strand
TCATGTGCAAGGCCGTCATTCCGACCATGAAAAAGCAGGGTTCGGGCCGCATCATCAACGCCTCGTCATTCGCCGCCATCGTGCCCACGGTCGGTGGGACGGCGTACGGGTCGTCCAAGGCGGCGGTGGCCCACTTCACCCGCGCCCTGGCCGGCGAGCTCGGTCCCTGGAACATCACCGCGAATGCGTACGCGCCCGGCATGATTCCCACCGAGCTGAACCATTTCACCGAACGCCCGGCGGAGGAGCAGGCACGGTTGCTGGACATGCTCACGCTGCGGGAATGGGGATCGACCGAGGATATCGCCAACCTCATCTGCTTCCTGTCCTCGGAGCAGGCCCGCTACATCACCGGGACGCTGATCGATATCAGCGGCGGCAAACTCGCCACCCAGGTCCCGCAGATCGCGTACGAGCGGGCGGCCAAGGATGCCGGCTAACTGTGGACCAGCCTGTGGATAACTCGGGGCGATCTGTGGACAAGTCGGGGACCGAGCGGGCTCAAGCTGTGGAAAGTCGCTGCCTGGCTGGCTAAACGATGCCGACGAGGGGCGTTGTCCACAGGGTCGACCCTGTGGACAACGCCTATCGCCCGAGCCGGACCGGTCACGGCAGCCTGCTACGGACCGAGCGCGCCCGATGAAATCTTTTCAGTGAACGGCTCAAGAAGCTGTATCCAGACATGACGAGTCAGCAGATCACCGATGCCGCAGTCACACAGTGGGATTAGCTGGAGTCGCAGCGGGCGGGTGGCTACGAATGGCGGCTGCACGGCAAGCACGGCGATGATTGGTCGATCCACTGGGACGAAGCGGATTGGGCTCGCCAGGTGGCGACACTGCCAACGAAGGACAGTGCACTGGGCATACGGCATGCGCGTGCATGCTGGGGGTTCAGCCGGCGACGATTCGCAGCCATCACAAGCGGGCCGTGAAGGCACGCTCCGAGGATGAAGAGGCCGCGTTCCCGGAGCCGGACCGTTATATCGCCGGGCATCCATACTCATATGGAGAAACGGCGCACAAGGCGACACCCAAGCCGGCGCCCAAACCTCAGGTCGGACTGTAATTTGCGAGAGTAAGCGCCCCAGCAAAAAGAAGAAACGCCGCAACCGGTCTTCCTCTCCCGGTTGCGGGTTTCTTTGTGTGCCAGATGGTTACGGTTCTAAGCCGGTTTCTGCTGGCACCTCGGACCCCACCAGGACGTTCGTACGACGCACGCGAAGCACTCTGATTTCCAATATGCCCCCAGGAACCTCGCGTATGAGGATTTCCGCGCTCGCGTCGTGACCGTTTGCGGACGAGACACTGATCTCGATTGTCGGCGACTTGCCGTGTATTGGATGGTCCGGTGGGGCGCCCGGTGGAGGTGTGATCACTCGATAGTCGTAATGCGGTGTGTTGAGCATTAGTTGCCACCATCCTGCTCGCCGATCATCTGACGGACGACCTGTCCCGTCCGTGGACACAACCACGCCGCGTGTCCATCAACGAGGTCTGCCTTTGGCGGATGCGGATGACCGGGCAGGCATTCAGGTACTGCGCGACGGTAGATATCAATAAGATCGTCCTGTACACGGTCCGCGAATGCGACCGCAGCTTCGTCCAGTGCGGACACTGGGACATACACAAGTGAGACGTCCTCAACGAGCGCGCCGATATTGGGCTCGGCAGCGTTCTCCAGCGGCGGAACGATCCGCCACGGATGAACGTGCTCGTCCACGTGAAGTTGCGCAAGGACGGCACGTATCATGTCGGCGAATTCCTGAGAGTGCGGATCAATACGTAGAAACATTTCGCGGAGCCGCACATATTCGATGTACGGGAAGTGCCGGGGAACTCCGACCTGTCTCGGATCCCAGTCGACGTCGAACTCCGCTGCACCGAACGTCCGCAATACATCATCCAGAGCGTCCAGCACGGCCGCGACGAGAGCGCGTGTCGAGACGTGTGCTTCGAACCGGACGGTTCCGCGTTCGTCTTCACCCTTCGTCCAGCTCTCCTGTTCTTTCACGTAGGCGAGAGTGACGGCCACCTGACCATTCCGTCTGGTGAGTTCCCACCGCCAATAGTCGGGCTCGTTGGGCCACAGGACGGATCGGTACAGCTCTTCCTCGCCGGCTATCTCCACGGTGGCGCGGGCCAGGTCCAACAACGCGTCGCCCACGTATGTCGCCCGGAATGGCAAGGGTTGTTCGGCCGCATAACTGATTGTCGCGTTTAATATGCCTGCGCCTTTGAGGTCAATGTCCAATTGCAGGCTATCGGTTGTCATGCAGCCGATCTTATGGGCTTAGAATGGCAGGTGTGATCATCGAAGGGGTTGACGAGCGGGACGCCTCATGGGAGAACCCCGAGCCGCGCTATCGGGTGTACTTCTTTGAAGGCGGAGACTTCGCTGCCGAGGATTATGGCGCGTTTGTTTCGTGGGCTGTTTACACCTACGACGTGACAGACGCAGACGACGTCCTCGAAGTGATCCGGTGGGCTGAGCATGAGGCCGGCCGGGATCGCCTCTTCGCTGTTGCGTTGGTGTCCACGCGCGGTCAGCCCCCGAGGCGGGGGCTGACCTGGCTTGTGGGTGCAGATGCAAATAATCCCCCGCAAACCCAACGAGAATTGCAGGCTCTCGCCGGGATGATCGCGCGACGAGACAGCTACCGACTACGTCAGCAGAGTTAGGACCGACAGCCGGGCTAATTGTGGTATATGGGTGCGACCCGGGACTTTCTTTCTGGTGTCGGATTGTTGTTGAAGTAGACGAGAGTGTCCGAAGCCCACCACCCTGTCCCGTGAATCTTGCTGCCTCCCTCGATACTCGGGCAGTACCGACGAACCGGCTTGTCGTCCGAGGGAATAAAGGTGTTTGGGTAGTTCGACTGAAATCGCAGCTCATTGCATGTATCCAATGTGGATCCCGTGCACCGCCAGAGCCGCATATAAATGCTGACGCGGGTCAGAATCGAGCAGTGAATACGGAACTTGAACAGCACGGTCTGCCCATTGTCGGACCAGTGCGGGTTATCGATATTCCACGGGCATGCCTGAGAATTGGGAGTCACGTTGGCCGGAGTAGCGGCGGCAGCAGCCGCTCCAGAGCCGCCAACGAGGAGCGCAACGACAGCGAATACGTCGGCGATCAATGACCGCAGACGCGAACGTACTAAGGTGCGCATTGGGATCGTCCTCTTCCTGTGCTAAGGGCTACAGAGGTCGGTTCAAGGACTCCGAGCGGGTGTTGGCGCACCTGTTCGGAGTTCGCCTAGATCAGCGAGTGCTCGGCGCGAACTTGGGTCGACGCCGCCGCTACCGACGCCGGCGCGGTTGTACTGATTGGCAGGATGATGGCCCGACGAGATAAGCCGTCACGATTAATGCGCGACGGCCTGTGAAAGCGAATACACGACCGCGAGTTTGTCTCCGGACTGGTGGTATCCCCGCGCCAATTCGAGTAGGTGTCGGGCGCGACGTTCAGTGGACGGGATTTTGGACGGGTCGAGATCGGCGGCGAGTCGTTGAGCGTCGGAGCTTGAGCCCAGGTCGATGGCGAGCATCACCGCGTATACGTCGGTCAGCACTCGTCCGATTCGGGTCCAGGCACCGACGTAATTCGGTGGGAGCAGCCGCTCGGCGGCCAGGGAACCGGTTTTGTTGTAGCGTCGGGTCCATGAGGCTGGCATTGCGAATAAGTGCACCGTTGTACGCGATGTACACGCGCCGGTTGCGGCAGCGGATCGGGTCCGGTCCGCTGCCGCGACACGTCGGGCTGATCATGGACGGCAATAGGCGCTGGGCCCGGCAGGTGGGCATGAGCAATCCCAGCCTCGGCCACAAATACGGCGCCGAGCATCTGCAGGACGCGTTGGCCTGGTGCAATGGTGTCGGTATCAAACACCTCACCGTTTTCGTCTGCTCGACCGAAAACCTGCAGCGTCGGGGCGATGCCGAGGTCGCCTATCTGATGCAGACCATGGAAACGCTGGTGACCGAGCGGATCGCGAAGGGCGACAAGAGCTGGCAGATCCACGTCGCCGGCATGTTGGACGTCCTTCCCACCAGCACGGCCCAGGCATTGAAGGACGCGGTTGAGTTTACCCGGGACTGCACCACCGGCGCGCATTTGAATCTGGCCATCGGGTATGGCGGCCGGCAGGAGGTCGTCGAGGCGGTCCGGGATCTGCTGTACGAACGAGCCGAACGCGGGCAGTCGCTGGCGCAGGTGGCCGAGGATTTCGCCGCCTCAGATATCGGCGCGCATCTTTACACGGCCGATCAGCCCGAGCCGGATCTGATCATCCGTACCAGCGGCGAAATGCGTACGTCGAATTTCCTGCTCTGGCAGAGCACGCATTCGGAGCTGTATTTCTGCGACGCGTACTGGCCGGCGTTTCGGGAGATTGACTTCCTGCGCGCGCTGCGTAGCTACGCGGGCCGTAAAAGCCGGCTGAATTCAGGCGGCTGAGGGCGGTTCGTTGTAATCGGGGGAACGTTCCTGACCGGACAGTTCCGCGATCTCGTGCATGATCTCGTCGGTGATGGCCCGGCGGGCCAGGGCCGGGCGGGCGGTCTCCCGGTTGGTGAAGCGCAGCGGCGCACCGAAACGCACGGTAACCCGGTGAATCCGGGGGAATCGGCGGCCGACCGGTTGCAGCCGTTCGGTGCCGGTGAGCGCGACCGGCACGACCGGGGCCTTGGTGGTCAGGGCGAGCCAGCCGACGCCGGTCCGGCCACGATATAGCCGGCCATCCCGCGAGCGGGTGCCCTCGGGATAAATCGCGAACGCCTTGCCGTCGGACAGCACCCGCTGCGCGGTGACCAGCGACGCGTGCGCGTCGTGATGCGTACCGCGTTCGACCGGAATTGAGCCGATCCCGACGAAAAACAAGCGCCGCAGCCGTTTCACAATCCCGCGACGCTGGAAATACTCCGACTTGGCCAGAAACACGACCCGCCGCGGCGCGGTCATCGCGATGACCACACTGTCGATAAAGGACAGATGGTTGCTGGCGAAAATGACGGCGCCGCGCCGCGGCACATTGTGCGCGCCGACGATCTTCGGCCGGTACACAAATCGCGCCAACGGCGTCAAAACCAGCCGGATGATCAAATACAGCACCGATTCCCCTTCTACCTTAGGGGCACTCAACGACCTGGCCGGCCCACGAAAGGCCGCCACCAAAGCCGAACAACAGCGTCGGCGCACCCCGGCTGACCTCACCACGTTCGACCAGCTTGGCCAGCGCGATCGGCACCGAGGCGGCCGACGTATTTCCCGACTCCACCACATCGCGGGCGACCACGGCATGTTCGGCGTCCAACTGCTTCACGATTGCCTCGATAATGCGCAGGTTGGCCTGATGGGTCACGATCGCGCCCAGGTCGGACGGCGTAATTCCGGCCCGTTCGCAGGCCTGGCGGGCCAGCGGCGCAATCGCCGTGGTGGCCCACCGGTAGACGGTCCGCCCCTCCTGCCGGAAGCTCGGCTGCCAGGCGTCGTTCAGCCTTACGGCATCACCCTGACTCGGGTCCGAGCCCCACACCACCGGCCCGATTCCCTGCCGCTGCGGGTCATACGACACAACCGCCGCGCCGGCACCGTCGCCGAGCAGGACGCACGTGGAACGGTCGGTCCAGTCGGTCACGTCGCTCATCTTCTCCGCGCCGATGACCAGGGCGTGCCGCGCGGCGCCGGCGCGTACCGCGTGGTCGGCGGTGGCCAGCGCCGTACAGAATCCGGCGCACCCGCTGTTCAGATCGAAGCCGACCGCGTCCGGAATTCCCAGTCGGCCGGCCACCTGAGTCGCGATGCTCGGGCAGCGGTCGAGCGCGCTGCACGTCGCCACGACCACCATGCCTACGTCCGTCGGCACCAGACCCGCCGCGGCCAGCGCCTTACCACCTGCGGCGGCCGCCATGTCGGTGACGGTCTCGGTCCGCGCGATGTGCCGGGTCGCGATCCCGGTCCGCTGGCGGATCCAGGCGTCGCTGGTATCGACCGTGCGGGCCAGTTCGTCGTTGGTGAGCACCGATTCGGGCTGGTAGTAACCCAACCCGGAAATGCGGGATCCCGGCACGGCACGCTCCCTCGAAGCTGAACAACTGTCCCGGGAACTATAACGTCCGAACGGTCGGACTTTATACGACGTGACCGTCGCTATAGTGTGCCCCCGTGAGCCCGCGCAGATCCGCCGTCGCCGCGCGCCAGACGCGCGCGGCGATCCTCGCCCGCGGCGTCGCGATCGCCTCGGTCGAAGGGCTGGAGGGCCTCACCATCGGGCGGCTGGCCGACGAGTTGGCCATGAGCAAATCCGGTGTGCTCGGGCAATTCGGCAGCAAGCAGGGTCTGCAGCTGGCCGTGGTCGACGCGGCGGCAGCGCTGTTCACCGAGCAGGTGCCCGACCGCACCCGGGGCGCCGCGCCGGGTCTGCCCCGGCTGGTGGCGTTGTGCGAGGCCTGGGTGTCCCATGTAGAACGTGAGGTCTTCCCCGGAGGCTGTTTCTTCGCGGCGGCGTCGGGCGAATTCGACGACCGCACCGGGCCGGTCCGGGGAGCCATCATCGGGCTCATCACGGTATGGCAACGGGACCTGCGTCAGAACGTGCAGGTGGCTATCGCCGCCGGCGATCTGCCGGCCGACACCGACGCGGATCAGATTGTCTTCGAGCTGACCGGGCAGATGCTCGCGCTCAACCACACATTCCGGCTGCATCGCGACCGCACCGCCCCCGACCGCACCCGCTATGCCATGGGCCGATTGCTCGGTCGCCGGCTGCCGGTCTCCTCTGTGCAACGGGTCTAGGACGCGGTGACGCACCCCACGTCACGGGGTGCAGGTCGCTAACTAATCCGCACAATTGCGCGCACTTCGTTATCGACAAGCCATTGATGTATTCGAATTAGAGGTTCACGCGGTCTGTCGCATTTCGCTTTGCAGCTCTACAAACATTGCGCGGATCGAGTTTTCCCGAAAAACGCTTGGGTACGTAGAGGCCATTCCGCATTGGCCGGCCGATACAACAAACGCGACCCGTCCTCCAAGGGAATGGCTCCCGTCGCTGACGTCAGCCCAGGGAAGCCGACCAGCGCCAGCGGAATCGTCGGGGGACCTTAAGGAGACACTGATGAAGTGCAAGACGCAGGCAGGCCTTGCCCTGGTGGGAGGCTACCTGCTGGGCCGTACGAAAAAGCTCAAGCTCGCGTTGATGGTCGGCGGGCTGGCTGCCGGCCGTGGGCTTTCGGCAAACCCCAGCGCGTTACTGAAACAAGGCACCGACGCCGTGCGCTCGAATGCCGAACTGACCAAGCTCGTCGAGCAGGCTCGCGGCGGTCTCATGGACGCTGGCAAGGCGGCCATGATTGCCGCGGCCAGCAGCCGGATCGACTCGGTGAGCGAACGACTCTCCGACCGTGCGTCGTCGCTGGGCTCCGCAGTACCGGACCAGATCCCAGGACAGGGCGAGGACACGGCGGACGAGCACGAGACGGACGACCAAGGCGCGGCCGAGCCCGAAGCATCTGAAGCGGATGTCGAAGAGCACGACAACGGCGCTCGCGGCAACGGACCGACCAGCCGGAGCAAGACCCGACGATCCACCCGCGACCGCAACGGATCGAGCACCCCCAAGCGCTCGACCACGCGGCGACGCACCAGTGAACGGGCGCGTGCCGGCGCCCGGCGAGGTGAGGACGATGGCTGAGAAAGTCACTTCCAAAGCCTCTGTCGATTCAGTCGACAAAGCCAGCCAAGTTGCCAAAAAGGGTGTCGAGGCGGCGCAACATTTGCCCACGGACCGTTTGAAGTCCGAGGCGCAGAAGCTCGCGGGTGCCTACGCCCAGCACGCGATCGGCCGGGTCGGAGAAAAGGTGAACGGGTTGACCGAGCGCCTCACCGACTACGCCGACGGCGGTGGCGGTCCCGGACTCAAGGCCGCCATCAACGGCGGAAAGGCTGCCGTCGAAGGGAAATCGCCCGCGGCTGGTGCGCTCAAAGGCGGGCTGCGCGGAGTGACCGACAAAGTGAAAAACGCCTTTGGCGGTGGCGGGAAGAAGGGCGGCGGCAACGCCGCGAAGGCGACCAACATCGTCGAATACATCGATATCGGCGTACCGATCGAGGTTGCCTATAACCAATGGACACAGTTCCAGGACTTCCCCTCGTTCATGCGCAAGGTGGAACGCGCGGAACAGGAGGAAGACACGAAGATCACGTGGAAGGCACAGGTCTTCTGGTCGCACCGGACCTGGGAATCCACCATCGTCGACCAGGAGCCCGAGGACCACATCGTGTGGAAATCCTCCGGCGCCAAGGGGTACGTCGACGGCGCGGTCACCTTCCATGAACTCGCACCGAACCTGACCCGGGTCCTGGTCGTACTCGAATACCACCCGCAGGGATTTTTCGAGCGGACCGGAAATATCTGGCGGGCCCAGGGTCGACGGGCCCGACTGGAACTCAAGCATTTCCGCCGCCACGTCATGACCCAGACGCTCCTGCACCCCGAGGAAGTCGAGGGCTGGCGCGGCGAAATCAAGGAGGGCGAGGTGACCCGGTCGCACGAGGATGCGGTGGCCGAGTCAGCGGAAAAACCGGACGAAGCCGAGTCGGAGGAAAAACCGGGCGAAGCCGAGTCCGAGGAAGAAGAATCCCGCCCCTCCGATGAGGACAGCGACGAGGACGAATACAGCGACGAATACGAGGACGAATACGACGACGACGAGGAGGAGCCGGACGACGAATCAGACGAGGAGACCGACGAATACGACGAGGACGACGAACTTGAAGACGAACCGGTTAGCACGGGGAGAGGACACCGGGCATGAGCGTAGCCAGTCAGCAGCAATCCGGCGGTTACATTGATCGACCGGCAAACCGCGGGTTGGCCGACGTTATTGAACTCATTCTCGACAAGGGTCTGGTGATTGACGCATACGTCCGGGTCTCCCTGGTCGGAATTGAGATTCTCACCATTGATGCCCGTATTGTCATTGCCAGCGTCGACACATACCTGCGCTTCGCCGAGGCGACCAACCGCCTCGACCTGTATGCACATGGCGGCAAAGACCTTCCGGAATTGACCGAGGAAATGACGCACAACGGTGCCAAGGGAAAGGCCTCCGGCGTACTGGACGCCGCAAAAGACAAATTCGACGAAGCCATCCACGGCGACGACGAGCGGGAACCGGAACGAGCTCGTCGCCCACGGCGGAAGGAGCGAGCCGAATGACAACGACCGAAATCGGGGCGCAGGCCTGTTACGTCTACGGAATCGTAGCGGCCGACGCCCCGGTCCCGGACGGACTGCGCGGGCTGGACGGTGCGGTGTCGAAGGTCCAGCACCGCGACCTCGCCGCGGTCATCGGCGATCTGCCCCGCAGCCGGTCGATCGGCAACCGCTCCGATCTGCTGGCGCACGAACAGGTCATCGACTCGATCGCCGCTACCACAACGATTCTGCCGATGCGGTTCGCGGCCGCGGTGGACAGTCCACAAGGGCTGATCGACGAGATGCTCGAGCCGTACCAGGACCAACTCGTGAACGCGCTCGAGGAACTGAGCGGTCACGTGCAATTCACACTGCACGGAGAATACGATCACGACGCCGTGTTGCGGGAGCTGTTGACACAGGACCGGGAAATCGCCCGGTTGCGTGACGACATCAGCAAACTGAGCGAAGACGCGTCCTATCCCCTCCGGCTGCAGCAGGGGGAACTGATCGTGCAGGCCTTGGAGCGCCGCCGCGTGGTCGACGCCCAGCAGATACACGGCGCGCTCGACCGATACGCCGCGGCGAGCACGGAGCACGAACTCGGAACCCCCAGCGACGTCATCGACACGGCCTTCCTCGTCGAGGAATCCCGGCAGGCACGGTTCGAACGAGCCGTGGAAAAGGTCGGCGAGAAATACGCGGGCCGGGTGCGGTTCCGGTTGCTCGGACCGCTGGCCGTGTACGACTTCGTGCCGAGGATGTGAGCGAAATGGGTTTGATCACCGGCATTCTCACGCTGCCACTCGCCCCGGTCCGCGGAGTCACCTGGCTGGCCGAGCAGATTCAGACCGAGGCCGAGCGCCAATGGCGTGATCCGGAGCGGATTCGTCGCGAGCTTCGGGAAGTTGAGCGGGCGCGAGACGCCGGGGAAATTTCAGACCGGGAATGCAACGAATTGCAGGATTCGTTGCTGAGCCGGCTGAGTTACGGAGGCGGCGATGGCTACGGATGAACGGCGCCGCACAGACGGACCGGCCCGGAGTGAGCGACGACGCGCCGACGGGCCGGTCCGTCGCAAGCGCCATGACGAGCCGGACCGAAATGAGCAGCACCATAACGAGCCGGATCCGAACGATCAGCCAAGAGATGACGAGCGCACTCACGACGGCCTGAGCGCGATGAATGCCGCGCAGCGGGCAGCCAAAGCGGTGCAGCAGCTGACCGGCCGTGACCTGGAAACCGTGATCTCCATCGAACACGTCGATGGCGGTTGGCAGGTCGGCGTTGAAGTGGTGGAAGCCCACCGCATCCCCGACTCGGCCGACATTCTGGCGACGTACCAGACGGACCTGGACGGCGCCGGCCGGCTGAAGGGCTACCGGCGTACGGCCCGGTACCCGCGCGGTAAGACGCGAGAGGATTGACATGACCGAGGCAGTCACCGCGCGCACGGATATGCGGCCAGCCAGCAGGAATCGGGCCGCGCCCGCCCAGGCCGGCGAGAACTCGCTGGTCGACATTCTCGAACGCGTGCTGGACAAGGGAATCGTCATCGCCGGCGATATCCAGATCAACCTGCTGGACATCGAACTGCTGACGATCAAATTGCGGCTGCTCGTCGCGTCGGTGGACAAAGCAAAGGAAATGGGTATCGATTGGTGGGAGCACGACGCGAGCCTCTCCTCGAAGGCCGATGGGTTGGCCGAGGAGAACCGGCTACTGCGCAAACGGATCGATGCGCTGGAGAATGGCAGTGACTGAGCAGGCCACATATCTTTACGCCGTCACCGGTACGCCGGATATCCCGGGATTGCCGGGTGTCCTCGGCATTTCCGGTGCGCCGTTACGAATGGTGGGCGCCGAGCCGTGTGCCATCGTCAGTTCGGTCTCATTGGCCGAATTCAGCGAGGAGGCGCTGCGCCGGAATCTGGAGGACCGGCAGTGGCTCGAGAAAACGGCCACCGCCCATCACCAGGTGGTCGAGGCGGTCAACGACGCCGGGCCGACCGCGCCGGTGCGGCTGTGCACCGTATATCGCGACGACGACCGGGTCGGGGAAATGCTGCGGGAACAGGCAGACGCGTTCCACGCAACGCTGTCCCGGCTGGCCGGACGGCGCGAATGGGGCGTACAGGTCTTCAGCCCGGCCCAGCCAACCGACAGTCCACAAGCGACTGATTCGCCGTCGCCCGGCCTGGCGTACCTGGAACGGCTCCGCGCACAGCGGGACCAACGCGCCGACCGCGATCACGCGATGGCACGGCAGGCGGAAAATGTCCACTCCAGCATGGCCGACATCGCCACCGCCGCCCGCCGCTATCCACCACAGGACCGGCGACTGACCGGAATTGCCGACCCGATGATTCTGAACGCCGCGTATCTGGTCGATATCTCGCTCGAACCGGTTCTGGCCGAGCACATCGCGAATTTCCGCCGGGCCGGACTCGAGATTCGGTTGACCGGTCCGTGGGCGCCGTATTCGTTCGTCGAATTGGAAACGCCATGAGGGACGTGGCACTGGTCGACGTGCTCGACCGACTGTTGGGCGGCGGTGTCGTTATTTCCGGCGAGGTCGTGATCGCGATCGCCGACGTGGACCTCGTACGCATTTCCCTGCGGGCGTTGATCGCCTCCATGGACACGTGCCTACAGAACGAACTGGCCGACGCATGACGCAACTTCCGCAACGGATAAACACCGACGCCGACACCGTCGAGCACGACCTGGTCCGGCTGCTGCTCACGGTCGTGGAACTGGTGCGGCAGCTGATGGAACGGCAAGCTCTGCGCCGGGTCGAGGCCGGCAATCTCACTGAGGAACAGACCGAGCACATCGGGCTGGCCCTCATGCGACTGGCCGAGGCGATGGACACCCTGCGCGATCATTTCGGCATTGGACCTGACGAGCTCAACCTGGACCTCGGTCCGCTCGGCCCGCTCCTTCCGCCCGAGCCGGCCCGGCGCTAAGAGCCGGTATCTTCCTCGTCCGATGGGCAGCGCATTACGCTGTCCTGGTGTCGACAACTGCGGGCTCCTCACCCCCTCATGGGCGACTGGGTGGCATCGAGTCGGTGACCGACAGCGCCTTGGCGCAGTTGGAGCTCGACGATCTTCTGGTTGAGTTGCTGGATCGGGTTCGTAGCGCGCTCGAGGTCGATATGGCGGCGATCTTGTTACTCGACCCGCGATCCCGTCAGTTGGTCACCGCGACAATTCGTGGGCTCACCCACGACGTCCGAACCGGACGTCGCACCCCGCTCGCGCGCGGCTTCGCCGGCCGGGTCGTGGCCGAGGGTCAGCCGGTGGTTGTGGAGCACGACGAGCAGGGCGGGATGATCGACCCGTTCCTGCGGGAAAGCGGGATACGGTCCGAGCTGGGCGTGCCGCTGATCGCGGCCGGCAGCACGCTCGGCGTGCTCTGCGTGGGGGCCCGAGGCTCCCGCCTGTTCTCCGAGTCCGACGCCGACCTGCTGCGCCTGGCCGCCGACCGGGCCGCGCTGGCGGTGCACGCGCAGAACGCCAGGGCCGACCAGAGTGCGGCCCGCGCGCTGGCCCGCAGTCTGATCCCGACCCAGCTGCCGGAGGTCCCGGGGCTGGAGCTGGCCGCCCGATACCTGCCGAACGAGCGCGGCGGCGTCGGCGGCGACTGGTATGACGTCTTCTCGTTGCCCACCAAGGAGTGGTGCGTGGTCATGGGCGACGTGGCCGGGCACGGACTGCCGGCCGCCGTGATCATGGGCCGGCTGCGCAGCGCCCTGCGTGCGTACGCCCTGGAGGGCGTCGGCCCGGGCGAGGTGCTGGAACGGCTCGACGCCAAGATCCAGCACTTCGAAGCCGGCGCGATGGCCACCGTTTCGTACGGCATCCTCGATCCCTCGATGGACCGTATCCACCTCTCGCTGGCCGGTCACTTTCCGCCAGTTGTCGCCAACGGCCCGGGACCGGCCGTGATGGCCGACGTACCGACCGACCCGCCGCTGGGGGCGGTCCGCGGCCTACGGCGGCGCACCAGCACGGTGCCAATCCGGCCCGGCAGCCTGATCTGCTTCTACACCGACGGCCTGATCGAACGCCGGGACAGCGACATCGACGCGGACCTGAAGCGGCTTTGTGACACGGTCGTCGCGCAGCCGGCCGAAGACGCCTGCACGTTTCTGTTGGAGAAGCTCCTCGACCCCACCCCGACCAACGACGACGTGGCGCTGTTGACGCTGTATCGGCCGCTTTAGGCCGTGTCTCTTAAATCCTCGGCCTGCGACGCGGTGCTCTGGGTTTGACTCGGCTTTGACTCGGCGGCCCGACCGGCTACCGTGGTTCTGAACTCCCGTTCGGCTATGTGCGGGCAAGCATCAATTGGCATCGCACGCGTGGTGCCGACGGGAGGTGCAGCACCGCTATGCAGCTGCGCGTTTATGTTGACCGGGCCAACCGGCAACTGCTGGTCAGCTTGGCCGGCGAGCTTGATCTCGCTACGGCCCAACGGCTTGGCGAGGCGCTTGAAGCGTTCTCGGCCCCCGACTACGACCGGTGCCTCGTGGACATTTCTGACGTCACGTTCTGCGACTGCGCCGGGCTGGGCGCGTTGCTGACCGCGTACCAGACCATCACTGCGGCCGGCGGCCATCCCACGATCACCGGGGCCGGTCGGCAGGTGACCCGGATCGCCACGATCGCCGGCTGTGGTTGGTTGTTCACCCCGGCCGCTACCGAAGCGCCGCCGATCCGCACAATTGCTCCGACCGGCATACCGATCGAATCCCGGAATGTGCCGGCGTAGCGCCAGCCGGCGAATGTCCAAATAGGACGATTTGTTGAGGCACAGGTGCGGGGTCGCGCGGTCCGCTGGTCAAGGCGAGGCCCCGCTCATGAACGGGGGATTTAGTAGCGGGGCCTCTGGCCGGGGTGCCGGTGGAGGCATGGACACCGGGCACCGTATCCCTGACAGCCGCTCTCTTACCCACGCTGACGCCGGTAACACCACGACCGACGACAAAAACCGTGCGAATTTCGAGCGGCCAGTTCGGGCGAGTTACCGGCGAGTTACGGGCGACAATCCCCCGATATCAGCTGCGGCCGCTTCGGTTGTGCATTGACCGAATTGTGCATCCGGCGCCGAAGCGCATTTCGCTGTTCGTTGGCGTTCTTTGGCGCGCTGAACGGGTAGTCACTTCTGTGAAGGCAGCTGGGCACGAGGAAGGAGTGGGCGATCCGATGACTCGCGGCCATCAGCCTCAGTTACACCCGCACTCATCAATGACGCTGTCCCGGCTCAGCGCCACGCCGGCGTCGATCGGTGTGGCCCGGGCCCAGGTGGTGGCGTTCTGCCGCCGGCATGGATTCGCCGACCTGGAGGAAACGGCCGCGTTGTTGACCAGCGAATTGGTGACCAACGCGGTGCAGCACGCGTTCGGGCCGCTCACCTTGGCGATCAACCGGACTCCGAGCGGGCTACGGGTCGATGTCACGGACAAATCGACCGATCCGCCGCGGCTCCGGGAACAGCTGCCCAGCTATCAGCCGAGTGGTCGCGGGCTGTTGCTGGTGGACGCCCTCGCTTCGAGTTGGTCCTACCAGCCACGCTCTGACGGCAAGACCGTATCGTTCACGCTCACCACGGCGGCTCCGGTCGCGCGAGCCGTCAGATAGTCCCCTATGGACAGTTGATCGAATCAATCCTCCGCGAGCCGGTCCCCGATCGTACCGGGAATCACTCCGCGAGCCGGTCCCCGATCGTACTGGGAATCACTCCGCGAGCCGGTCCGCGATCGTACGGGCACACTCCAGCGCCTCGGCGTGCGTGGTGTCGACCTCGAGGTCGTACCGCACTCCGTTGTGCACCAGATCCGCCTGCGCTGCAGCCATTCCGACGATCCGGTCGCCGCGAGCCAACTCCCGTCCCGCCGCGACCGCCGCCTCACAGCGCACCCCGACCCAGAGCACCGGCAGGCCGTCCAGCTCCCGAAGCCATCGCTTCTGCGACTCCGCGCCGCCCAGAAAGACCTCGTCGACGATAATCCTGGCACCGGACCGGGCCATCTGCGCGATCCCCTTGATCCAGGCCATTTCCAACGCCCGGAATTCCGCGCCGACGATCACCTCGCCGTCCGGCGCGAATTCGATCCCGGACTGCGCCGGCATCGCGGCCACCAACGTATCGGTCCCGAAGGTCAGCCACGGATCGGGCAACAGGCTCTGCAAACACCGTGCCAGCCCGGACTTTCCCGAGCTGGACCCACCATTGAGGACAATGAGCTGCATGGTCATGCTGTGCCATAACACGAGTACGTAACGCCGTTGCGGAAGGATTTCGCATCCAGCAGTCGCAACGCCGGTAGCGCGACGCCGTCGGGAAACAGCCGTCGGCCGCGGCCTTGTACGGCCGGATAGACGAACAGCCGGTATTCATCGACCAGGCCGGCAGCAATGAGGGTGTGGCACAGGGTGATGCTTCCGGTCACCACGATGTCCTGTCCTACTTGGGCTTTTAGTTTGTCGACCTCCTCGACCGGATCGCCGGACAGTACGGTCGAGTTGTCCCATTTCGGGTCGGTCATGGTCGAGGAGATTACGTATTTGGCGACCCGGTTGAGATAGTCCGATACGCCGGTGGTGTCCTGGCTCTGCTGCGGCCAGTACCCGCGCATGTCCTCAAAGGTCTGTCGGCCGACCAGAAAGGCGTCGGCCCGGCTGGTGTGTCGCCGCATTTCCGCGACCTGGTCGGGGTCGGGCTGGCCCTGTGGCGCGAACCAGTCGGTCAGCAGCTCGACCGAGCCGTCGACGGTGATGTTCTGGGTTATCGCAAGCGTGCGCAACGGGTGCTCCTC
>JBEDUI010000136.1:0-63664 GCA_040414495.1 Mycobacteriales bacterium | reverse complement strand
CTGGTGTCACGTTCGCTGCAAATGCGGGACCCGCGGGCGGACAGCCGGCAGCAGACCCGCGTACAAGCGCCCGTAAACCCACCGCCCCAACACCCCACCCAAACCTTGACATGGCCGTGGTAAGGTCGGGGCGTAATGGATGGACTGACAATTGCCGAAGCCGCGCAGACGACCGGGTGGACCGCCCGGATGCTGCGCTACATCGAGTCGATCGGGCTGGTGGAGGCGGAACGCTCGGAGTCGGGTTACCGGCTCTACGGTCCGGCCCAGCTGCAGCGGCTGCGCACCCTGCGCGAGTTGCTCGGCGAGCACGATATCGGCCTCGGTGAGGTGGGTTTCGCCCGCCGGCTGCGGTCCGAGCCGAAGCTGCGGGCGGCGGTGGACCAATGGCTGTCCGACACCGCGCGGCGACCCGATGACGTCGCGCCGGCGGACTGGCTGCGGTTCGAGCAGGAGAAGCACCAACGCCTGCTCGCCGACACCGTGATCGGCCCGACGACGACCAACAAGGAGACCGCATGACGACAGTGACCCCGGCGCACTCGGCGACGGGCGAGAAGCACGACTTCAAGGTCGCCGATCTCTCCCTCGCCGGCTACGGGCGCGCCGAGATCGAGCTGGCCGAGCACGAGATGCCCGGCCTGATGGCGATCCGCGCCGAGTTCGCCGACGCCAAGCCGCTGGCCGGTGCGCGTATCGCCGGTTCGCTGCACATGACGATCCAGACCGCGGTGCTCATCGAGACCCTCAAGGCGCTCGGCGCGGACGTGCGCTGGGTCAGCTGCAACATCTTCTCCACCCAGGACCACGCGGCGGCCGCGATCGTCGTCGGCCCGAACGGCACACCGGAGAACCCGCAGGGCGTGCCGGTCTTCGCCTGGAAGGGCGAGACGCTGGCCGAGTACTGGTGGTGCACCGAGCAGCTGTTCAACTTCGCTGACGGCCAGGGCCCGAACATGATCCTGGATGACGGTGGCGACGCGACCCTGCTCGTCCACAAGGGTGCGGAGTTCGAGAAGGCCGGCGCCGTGCCGGACCCGGCGACCGCCGACTCGGAAGAATTCGCCGTCATTCTCGAGACCCTGACCCGTACTCTCGCCGAGCAGCCGGGCAAGTGGACCCGTATCGCCGAGGGCATCCGCGGGGTCACCGAGGAGACCACGACGGGCGTGCACCGGCTCTACGAGCTGGCCAAGGGTGGTCAGCTGCTCTTCCCGGCGATCAACGTCAACGACTCGGTCACCAAGAGCAAGTTCGACAACAAGTACGGCTGCCGGCACTCGCTCATCGACGGCATCAACCGCGCCACCGACGTACTCATCGGCGGCAAGACCGCTGTCGTGTGTGGATACGGCGATGTCGGCAAGGGCTGCGCGGAGTCGCTGCGGGGCCAGGGCGCCCGGGTGATCATCACCGAGATTGACCCGATCTGCGCGCTGCAGGCGGCGATGGACGGCTACCAGGTGCTGACCCTGGAGGACGTCGTGGAGACGGCGGACATCTTCGTCACCACGACCGGCAACTTCAACATCATCATGGCCGAGCACATGGCCCGGATGAAGCACCAGGCGATCGTCGGCAACATCGGCCACTTCGACAACGAGATCGACATGGCCGGCCTGGCCAAGATCGACGGCGTGCAGAAGGTCAACATCAAGCCGCAGGTCGACAAGTGGGTCTTCGCCGACGGGCACGCGATCATCGTGTTGTCCGAGGGCCGGCTGCTCAACCTGGGCAACGCCACGGGTCACCCGAGCTTCGTGATGAGCAACTCGTTCACCAACCAGGTGATGGCGCAGATCGAGCTGTTCACCAAGCCCGGTGAGTACGACCGGCAGGTGTACGTACTGCCCAAGCACCTGGACGAGAAGGTGGCCCGGCTGCACCTGGATGCGCTGGGGGTCAAGCTGACCACGCTCCGCCCGGAGCAGGCCTCGTACATCGGCGTGCCGGTGGAGGGTCCGTACAAGCCGGACCACTACCGCTACTGATCGCTCGCCCCAATCGCTGGGTGATCATGCGCAAATGCCGTACGGACTGGCATTTCCGCATGATCACCACGGGGAGTCTTAGTACGTGAACAGTTTTGATATCGCCGATCCCGGTCTCGCCGAGGCCGGGATCGCGCGCGTCGAATGGGCCGACCGGTCAATGCCGGTACTGCGTCAGATCCGGGAACGGTTCGCCGCTGACAAACCGCTGGCCGGCCTGCGGGTCGGGGCCTGCATGCACGTCACCGCCGAAACCGCCAACCTGATGCGAACACTGGTCGCAGGCGGTGCCGATGTCGCGCTGGCCGCCTCCAACCCACTGTCCACACAGGACGATACGGCGGCCGCGCTGGTCGGCGAATACGGTGTCGCGGTCTTTGCCCGGGCCCGGGTCAGCCTGCCGGAGTACTACGGCCACATTGGCTCAATCCTCGACCACACACCGGATCTCGTGCTCGATGACGCCTGCGATCTGGTCACCACTCTGCACGCCGAACGCACCGATCTGCTCGACCGGGTACGGGGCGGCTGCGAGCAGACGACCACCGGGCTGCTGCGACTGCGGGCGATGAGTCGGGCCGGCGCATTGCGTATTCCGATGGTCGCGGTCAACGAGACCGACACCAAGCGGCTGTTCGACAACACCTATGGCACAGGGCAATCCGCGATCGACGCGATCTTCCGGGCCACGAACCTGCTGCTGGCTGGGCGTACCGTCGTGGTCGCCGGGTACGGCTCCTGCGGTCGTGGTGTGGCCAGTCGGGCCAAGGGAATGGGCGCCTCCGTCGTGGTGACCGAGATCGATCCGATCAAGGCGTTGGATGCCGCGATGTCGGGGTACACGGTGATGCCGATGGCCGCCGCGGCCAGGCTCGGCGACGTATTCATTACCGTCACGGGAAATCGGGACGTACTCACCGAAGAGCATTTCGCGGTGATGAAGGACGGCGCGATCCTCTGCAACGCCGGGCATTTCGACGTCGAAATCGATGTGCGCTGGATGGCCGCGAACGCGAAATCGGTGCACCGCCAGATACGGCCCAACGCCGACGAATACGTGCTGGAGGACGGGCGCCGGTTGGTTCTGTTGGCCGAAGGGCGGGTCGTCAACCTGGCCGCGGCCGAGGGACATCCGCCGGCCGTGATGGACATGTCGTTCGCCGATCAGGCCCTCAGTACGGCGTGGTTGGCCAGCCATGCCGAGACATTGCCGGTCGGCGTGTACGGGGTTCCGGCCGAGGTGGACAACGAGGTGGCGGTGTTGAAGCTGGCCTCGATGGACATCGCGATCGACCGGCTCAGCCGGGAACAGGAGCGGTACCTGGACTCGTGGGAGCAGGGCAGCTGACAGGATTTCTGAGCCTTTCTGCGCAGGCTGCCGTGGTTATGGCTCACTGAGTGCGAACATAGAGACATGACCGTACGAGTGCTCGTTGTCGATGACGACTCGGCGCTGGCCGAAATGCTCGGCATCGTGCTCCGGGGCGAGGGTTTTGAGACCTCCTTCGTCTACGACGGATCGACCGCGTTGGACGCCTTTCGGCGTATCAAACCGGACGTTGTGCTGCTTGATCTGATGCTGCCGGGAATGAACGGAATCGACGTCTGCCGGGCGTTGCGGGCCGAGTCCGGTGTGCCGATCGTGATGCTCACCGCCAAGTCGGACACCGTCGACGTTGTATTGGGCCTGGAGTCCGGTGCCGACGACTACGTCATCAAACCGTTCAAACCCAAGGAACTCGTGGCCCGGGTCCGGGCCCAGCTGCGCCGCAACGAAGACGTGCCGCCGGAGTCGATTTCGGTCGGCGACCTGGTCATCGACGTCTCCGGTCACTCGGTGACCCGGGACGGGCAGCCGGTGCCGTTGACCCCGCTGGAGTTCGATCTGCTGCTGGCGCTGGCCCGCAAGCCGCGCCAGGTTTTCACCCGGGAGGTGCTGCTGGAACAGGTGTGGGGATACCGGCACGCCGCCGACACCCGCCTGGTCAACGTGCATGTGCAGCGTTTGCGGTCCAAGATCGAGCGTGACCCGGAGAATCCCCGGATCGTGCTGACAGTGCGTGGCGTCGGTTACAAGGCCGGCCCAGCCTGACGCTGGCACCCGGCGCGTGAATCAGAGAGTCTGGTGGGCGCCATGACCTCGCCGTTGCTTCGTCGCCTGCTCGGCTTCCCCAACCGGTGCAGTCACTGGGTGCTGTACCGGTGGCGGCGGTCGCTGCAGCTGCGCGTCGCGACCACCACCGCCCTGGTGTCGGCGATCGTGGTGCTGGTGATCGGTGTGGTGCTGCTGGGCCAGATATCCGGCGGCCTGCTCGACGCCAAACGCAAGGCCGCCCTGGCCGAGGCCAACAACGGCCTGCGCGTCGCCACCGCCGAGCTGTCGGTCGTCACCGACACCGGCTCGGACGGCATGCGTAACTCCTTGACCCAGTTGGTCACCACGCTCTCGGCCAAGGGCAGCAACGCCGGGCTCTTCGACGTAGCGATCATTCCGCGCGAGTCCGGGCAGGAGCCGGTCGTCTCCGGCGGCATCGAGCCCGGCGACGTACCGCCCCGGCTGGACAAGCTGGTCAAGCAGTCCCGGCAGGGGTACGAGTACTCCTCGATTCCGCAGGCCGGCGGCGGTTCGGTGCACGGGCTGGTGATCGGCGAGCCGTTGGACAGCCCGGTCGGGAAATTCGGGCTTTATTACTTCTTCCCGCTACAAAGCGAGGAACGCACGCTGGCGCTGGTGCAGCGCACGGTCCTGGTCGCCGGCTTGGTGCTGGTGTTGTTGGTTGCGGTAATCGCCGACATCGTGACGAGGCAGGTGGTACGCCCGGTGCGGGAGGCTGCCACGACCGCGGTCCGGCTTTCGGCCGGTTTCCTCGAGGAACGAATGCCGGTGCGTGGCGCCGATGATCTAGCCAGGTTGGCCCGCTCGTTCAACGAGATGGCCGAGAGCATGCAGCAACAGATCACGCAGCTCGAGGAGCTGTCGCGGGTCCAGCGGCGGTTCACCAGCGACGTCTCGCACGAGCTGCGTACTCCGCTGACCACGGTCCGGATGGCGGCCGACGTGCTGTACGGCGCGCGCGATGAATTCCCGCCCGGGGTGGATCGGTCGGCTGAGTTGCTGCACACCGAGTTGGATCGGTTCGAGTCGCTGCTGGCCGATCTGCTCGAGATCAGCCGGCACGACGCGCAGGCGGCCGAGTTGGAGGCCGAACGGCTCGATCTGCGGCGGGTGGTCAGCCGGGTCATCGAGGGCGCCGAGCCGCTGGTCGAACGTACCTCAAGCACGCTGAAGGTCACGCTGCCGGAGGAGCCGGTCGTGGCCGAGGTCGACTCGCGCCGGGTCGAACGGGTGCTGCGCAACCTGGTTGGCAACGCGGTCGAGCACGGCGAGGGCAAGCCGATCGAGGTCGTGCTGGCCGGTGACGACGAGGCGGTGGCGATCACGGTCCGCGATCACGGGGTCGGCCTCCGGCCGGAGGAGGTCGGGCTGGTCTTCAACCGGTTCTGGCGGGCCGACCCGTCCCGGGCCCGGCGTACCGGTGGCACCGGGCTGGGGCTGGCGATCAGCCTGGAGGACGCGCACCTGCACAACGGCTGGCTGGACGTGTGGGGCGAACCGGGCAAGGGCGCGCTGTTCCGGCTGACCGTTCCGGTCCGGGCCGGCGGTGTGATCGTCGAATCGCCGCTGGCGTTGCGGCCACCGGACGCCAGCCCCGAGGTGGAACGGCCGGCGGCCAGTTGGCCGCCGCTGGACCCGGACTGGGACGGTGAGCCGACGCCCGACCTGGACCCGGAGACCGGCGCCCCGTACAACAACCACGAGAGCTCCGGCATCAGCGTTGGTACCCGACTCGAGCGCGACACCCTGGAGGATGGTCGGTGACGATACGGCGCAGCTCGTTGCTCGTTCTGTTGCTGGCCCTGCTTACCGGGTGTGCCGGGGTGCCGGGAAGTTCCGAACCGGTGGCGGTCAGGCACGTTGACGGTAGCCAGGCGGCCGGTGAGGACCCGAACGTGCAGGTGGTGCCGCCCGGGCCGACGCCGCACATGAGCACCCGCGATGTCGTGGACGGTTTCTTGAAGGCTTCCTCGTCCGGTGTGGACGCCCGGCACCAGGTCGCCCGGCAATATCTCACACCGGCGGCGGCCAATTCCTGGGACGACACCGCACAGTCCACTGTGTACGCCGAGCCACTGGTCGATGATAGGCCCGGCGGCGGATCGGTCGCCGTGACCGTGCAGCAGATCGCGATTGTCGGCCAGGATGGCACCTATCACGCCGATCGGCGCCGCGACGTTTTTCATTTGAAGTTAGCCAAGGTCAAGGGCGAATGGCGTATCGAAAATCCCCAACCGGGGATTTTTGTACGGTCCTCTGACTTCGCGCAGAACTTTCATTCCGCGAACGTCTATTTCCTCAACCCCAGCCGGACCGCGGTCGTCCCCGATCCGCGTTATTTCGAGGTTCCCACGACCTCGATGGCCAACCGACTGATCCAGGCGCTGATGACCGGACCGTCGCAATGGTTGATGCCGGCCGCCGTGACTGATATTCCAAAAGGTGCCACATTGCGCACCAATGTGGTTGACGATTCGCCTACGGTCACGGTGGATTTGGACCATCTGGGGCCGATGGGAAAGGCCCAGCTGAAAGGAATGTCGGCCCAGATCGTATTCACGTTGGCGAAATTCAATTCCTCGGCGGTACGTATTCTCAGCGATGGCCAGACGTTGGCCGGAGTCCGTGCTGAGCAGCAGTTGTCCGACTGGCAGTCCTACGATCCCGAAGCGTTGCCGGCGGTCGCTCCGCTGTATTTCGTAAAGGACGGTTCGGTGTGGACCAGCGACGGCGGCCGGGCTCCGGGTCCGGCCGGGCGTGGGTACTACGAACTGGCCAACGTCGCGGTGCCGGTGGACGGCTCCAAAATGGCCGGCGTGAGCCACCGGGCCGCTGGCGACGAATTATGGGTCGGGCCAAAGAGCGGAACGCTCTCCAACCGGTTCGAGGCGCACAAGTTGACCGCCCCGACCTGGGGTGGCCAGTCGCGCGAGGTGTGGACGGTACGCAATGGCACCGACATCGTGCGGGTGCCGGCCGACCCGACCCACGGTCAGGCGCAGATCATCGCTTCGCCGGAGGTCTCGAAGAGGGCCCCGATCACCGAGCTTCGGCTGTCCCGCGACGGCACCCGGGTGGCGTTTATCGGCACTGGCGGCCGGCTCTATGTCGGCCGGGTTTCCCGAACCTCGGACTCGGTGACGGTCGACGGGGTGCACAACCTCGCTCCCTCGCAGGACGGCTTCACCGATGTCACCTGGGCCGCCGGCGACGAGTTGCTGGCCCTGGCGCCGAACAGCACGTTCAGCCTGGTCCCATGGGACATCGCGATCGACGGCTCGAGCCGGCACGCCGAGGGCATCGATACCTTGCCGGCGCAACCGACCGGCATCGCCGCCGCCTCGGACCGGCTGACCGTGGTCTCGGCCAAACAGGAGCTTTGGTATTACGACCGGTCCTCCTGGACGCGGGTCACCGCCAATGGCAACAACAACACGACACTCAGCGGTACGGCGCCGAACTACCCCGACTGAGTTGCTCTGGCCGGACGTTCGGCTGGGCTGGGGTCCCAGCGTGCGCTCAATGCGGCGTGCCGTCTGCACTGCGCTGACCGCCCGAGGCCTGCCGACCTGCCGTCTGCACTGAGCTTCCTGATCGAGGGCTTCCTGATCGAGGCCTGTCGACCTGCCGTCTCGACTGCGCTGACCGCCCCACGCCATCGGATTCGGTACTTGTCAAACGGTTGTCCACAGCTAACGCTTCTGTCCACAGATTTCGCTGCCACCGGGTTCGGGGGCTGATGCGTGGGCAGAGTGAACCCGTGCTTCCAGTCCTGCTCGACTTGCTCTTTCCGGCCGACTGCGCCGGCTGCGGTCGCCCCGGCGAACCGCTGTGTCCGGCGTGCCGCGCGGCGGTGGCTCGGCCGCGGGCGCACCGCCCCGAGCCGTGTCCGGCTGGGTTGCCGCCGCTGGCGGTTTCGGGGGAGTACGCCGGTGCGGCTCGGTCGGCGCTGTTGGCGTACAAGGAGCGCGGTCGGCGTGACCTGACCGATCCGCTCGCGGCCGCGCTCGCCGCAGCCGTGTGCTGGGTGCTCAGCGCTGGTGCCGGCCGGTCGCCGCCGGATCGGTCCGGTCAGCGGGCAGCCCCGGTGCTGCTTGTGCCGATACCGTCCCGGCCCTCGGCCGCCCGGGCACGCGGAGGCGATCACGTATTGCGCCTCGCCCGCGCCTGTGCGTTGATGCTGCCGCGGCGCGGGTTGCGCGCGGGCGTGATCGCCGCACTGCGCGTGGGCCGGCCGATTCGCGATTCGGCCGGACTGTCAGCGGCGCAGCGGGCGGCCAATTTGGCCGGCGCGTTCAGCCTCACCCCGGCCGGGCGGCGGCTGAGCGGTGCCGGTCGGAGCGGGCGCGGCTTAACCCTGCGCGGACACGCTGGGCGTGGTCAGGTTGGGCATGGTGATGCTGGCGGTGGTCAGCTTGGGCATGATCCGGGCGGGCGTGGTGGAGCCGACCGGGTTTGCGTCACTCGAGCGTGGGGCGGGCGAGCGGCTCGGCCCCGGGTGATCGTGGTCGACGATCTTGTGACGACCGGTGCCACGCTCGCCGAGGCGTGTCGGACGCTGGCTCGGGCCGGGCTGTCAGTGGTCGCCGCGGCAGCCATTGCCGGCACGGCACGCGACGAGAATTCGTTACCAAGATGAAAACCCTGGTTTAGGGGGTGTCCGATTTCGCGTCGCTCAGCTAGCGTGCAGGCACGGAGAAATTCTGTGGGAGCGAGGTGGTGCCAGCGGACCGGCCGAAGCGCATCACACCATGACGATTCTGGTAGCCACGGGGGCCCCGCTACATCGTTCAGTCTGTGGTTTGGCGTCCGTGCGCTCGCCGATGCAGGAGCTTTCCGGCACCGGCGCAGAATGGGCAATCGACGGGAGTCGGTGCCCTCGGTACATACCCGGGCAATCTCGGGTCCAGAGCACCGTGGAGGTCGCGTGGACATTGTCGTGAGTGGACGCAACGTCGTAGTGCCGGATCATTACCGGCAGCATGTTGCGGAAAAACTCAACAAGATAGAACGGTTCGACCACAAGGTCATCAGAATCGATGTTGAGTTACAGCATGAGCGCAATCGCCGGCAATCTGGCGCTTGCCAGCACGTGGAAATCACCTGCAAGTCGCGTGGGCCGGTAATTCGTTCGGAGGCATGTGCCGCTGACTTCTACGCGGCGCTCGACGCCGCGGTCGGCCGCTTGGAAACCCGGTTACGCCGCGCGGCTGACCGACGCCGTGTCCACTACGGACAGCGCCGCACACAGTCCATATTGGACGCGGTCCCGGAGCCGGTCCCAGAGGGCCTCAACGGAACGCAGGACAGGCTCAACGGCAATGAATCCGAGGAACAGGCACCGGAGTTGTCCGATGTGGACTTTGCACCGGACTCCTCAGCCGACACCCGTAATGCGCTCGGTGAGGTAGTCCGGCGAAAGCAACACGATGGCGTTCCGATGTCGGTCGACCAGGCGTTGCATGAGATGGAGTTGGTTGGGCACGACTTCTATCTCTTTGCTGATATTGAGAGCGGCCTGCCCAGCGTCGTTTATCGGCGCAGGGGTTACGCCTACGGGGTAATTCAGCTCAATACGTTGATTTCGAGCACGCCGGCGCCGCCACCGCGGACCGCGGCCGTTGACGCAATTCCCGCACAGACACGCGCCTACGCCGCGCGGTCGTAGCTTCGCCTCCTGTGCCGCGCCACCACACCCGGTGCGCGCGGCACAGGTCGGTGCGGTCCCATCGCTCACCGTCACAAAAAACGCACGGGCTTTCTCGGGGTTCGACAACACCAGCCGCCCACTCATTTCTTATTCGCGGCCAAACCGCGAATCCTGATCAGCTGTTGCCCGTTTATCCAGCGGCCCGCGAGGATTTCCCCGTACCCGCGGCTTTGCCGTCCACCTGGTAGGCAGCCGGGTTCAGCCGCTCGACGACGTCACAGATCAGATCGGTCAGCGTCGCGCCGAGCGCCTGGTCGGTGAGCATCCCGGCCCCGGTCACGGCCACCCGCCCGACCGTGGTCACCTCGCTCACCTCATCGCGGCCCGGACGCAGGATCGTGCTGATGAAGACCAACTCGCTCGTCAGCAGTCGGGGGTCAGCCCGCAGCCACGCTGTCATCTGTGGCGTCAGCACGGTACGCACGAAGTCCGGCCGCGGGCTGCCCACGGCGAAGATCTCGTCGAAGGCCTGATCGCCGGTGAGCACCTCGTCGTTGTAACGCGGGATCATCACTCGCGTGCTCGCCGCGAGCAGGAACTTCTTCGGCGAGATCATGATCGTCGGCCACGGTGTGGGCGAGTCGATGCTGGCCACGGTGAACCAGTCGCGGATGCCCCGCGAGTCCATGATGTGGTCCATCAGAATGATGGTGTGGCCGCGGTGTTGGACCGTGCGGCGCTGGTGAATCGCGCCCGCCTCGCCCTGCCCGAACGCCTCGATCGGGATCTCGTGCAACGGCGTCCGCGTCTGCTGCTCGCTCGGCGTATAGCCGGAGGAGAAGATAAACCGCGGCGTCCGCGCCACCAGCTCATGGGCGAAGGCCAGCATGTCGCCCAGTTCGGTCGGCGTGACCTTCTCGCCGTCCCGCCACACCACGAGCATCGGCCCGTCGTACCGCAACTGATACCGCCGTCCCCGCGGGTCATCCAACAGGAACTGCATCATCTGCGGGCCCAGCACGTCGTACGCGAACTTCGGCACATCACAGGTGATCCGGAACGCCGCGTTGAACTCGCTGCTCTCCAACTGGATATCGCGGCCACGTACCGCATCGGTCGAACTCTCGGCCCGTACCGTCAGCTCGGGTACGGCGCCAGGCAGCTCGACCGCCACGGTGACCGCCGGCGCCCGGGCCTCGCCGCCGGCCCGCCGCGCGAAGACCATGACCAGCACCCGACTGCCGGCATGCTCGCCGGTGGCCACGTGCTTGATACCGGTCCCGTACCCATGGCTGAACGGCTCGCCGCGCAGGTAGTCGAACAGTCGGCTGGTCCCGCGGGTATAGGTCAACCCCAGCCGGGTCGCCCAGGTCGAGATGTCCCGCCGGCTGCCCGACCGCGACGCGCCCAGGGCGTAGCCGACCAGTCCCAGCGCCGCCACCCCGGCCACTACGCCGATGATGATCCACATGCGGCGCACCTTACGACCCGAATCACTCGTGGTAACCCGGGTGTCACCACGCGCCGAGATTGGCAGCAGCCCGGACCATGTAGGTGTTACAAAACGTGAGTAAGGAAAGTCAGGATGTGGCGGCGCCCGCCCGGGAACTTCCCGGTTCCGCCCGCGTTGGGCACAACGTGGCTGCGGCAGTCGGAGTCAGCTGATTGCAGCGCCTACCATGGAGCGGAGCCGTAGCCGAGTCTTGACCGCCACCTTCGAGGAGTGGAAGTCGCACCGTGGTACTTCAGAAGATTCTCCGCGCCGGAGAAGGCAAGCTGCTGCGCCGCCTGTCCCGTATCGCAGACCACGTCAACTCCCTCGAGCCTGACTACGTCGATCTGACCGACGACGAGCTGCGCGCCCAGACCGACGAGTTCCGGGAACGACTGGCCGATGGCGAGACACTGGACGAGCTGCTGCCGGAGGCCTTCGCGGTTGTCCGGGAAGCGGCTAAACGGACGCTGGGCCAGCGGCACTTCGACGAACAGGTGATGGGCGGCGCCGCCCTGCACTTGGGCAACGTCGCCGAGATGAAGACAGGCGAGGGCAAGACCCTCGTCGCCACGCTGCCGGTCTACCTCAACGCGCTGGCCGGCAAGGGCGTGCACCTGGTCACGGTCAACGACTACCTGGCTAAGTACCAGGCCGAGCAGATGGGCCGGGTCTACCGCTTCCTCGGTCTGACCGTGGGTGTCGTGCTCGCCAACGAGACGCCGGATCACCGCCGCGAGCAGTACGCCTGCGACATCACGTACGGAACCAACAACGAGTTCGGGTTCGACTACCTGCGCGACAACATGGCCTGGAGCTCCGAGGAACTCGTGCAGCGCGGCCACAATTTCGCCGTCGTGGACGAGGTCGACTCGATCCTCATCGACGAGGCCCGTACTCCGCTGATCATTTCCGGCCCGGCCGAGCAGAGCGCCCGCTGGTACGTCGAGTTCGCCCGGATCGCGCCGTCGCTGATCCGGGATGAGGACTACGAAGTCGAAGAGGGAAAGCGCACAGTCGCGGTGACCGAGTCCGGGGTGGAGAAGGTCGAGGACCAGCTCGGCATCGAGAACCTCTACGAGGCGGTCAACACCCCGTTGGTCGGGTACCTCAACAACGCGCTGAAGGCCAAGGAGCTCTACAAGCGCGACCGCGACTACATCGTCTCGAGCGGCGAAGTCCTGATCGTCGATGAGTTCACCGGCCGTGTGCTGCACGGTCGGCGCTACAACGAGGGCATGCACCAGGCCATCGAGGCCAAGGAAGGCGTGCAGATCAAGGAAGAAAACCAGACCCTCGCCACGATCACGCTGCAGAACTACTTCCGCCTGTACGACAAGCTCGCCGGCATGACCGGTACCGCCATGACCGAGGCGGCCGAGCTGCACCAGACGTACAAGCTCGGGGTTATCCCGATCCCGACCCACCGGCCGATGATCCGGATGGATCAGACCGACATCGTCTACAAGACCGAGGCCGCCAAGTTCGACGCCGTGGTCAAGGACATCGCCGAACGGAACGAGAAGGGCCAGCCGGTCCTGGTCGGTACGGCGAGCGTGGAGAAATCCGAGCTACTGTCCGGTCTGCTGCTGCGGCTGGGTATTCCGCACGAGGTGCTGAACGCGAAGTACCACGAGCAGGAAGCGCAGATCGTCGCCCAGGCCGGACGCAAGGGCGCCGTCACCGTGGCCACCAACATGGCCGGTCGCGGGACCGACATCATGCTCGGAGGCAGCCCGGAGTTCACCGCCGACGCCGAGCTGCGGCAGCGCGGCATCACGCCGGCCGAGACGCCGGAGGAGTACGAGGAGGCTTGGGCCTCGACGCTGGAGAAGACCAAGGCCTCGATCGCGGTCGCGCACGACGAGGTCGTTGAGCTCGGCGGTCTTTACGTCCTGGGCACTGAGCGGCACGAGTCGCGTCGTATCGACAACCAGCTGCGTGGTCGCTCCGGCCGGCAGGGCGACCCCGGCGAATCCCGGTTCTACCTCTCACTCGGCGACGACCTGATGCAGCGGTTCAACGCGCACACGGTCGAGTCGATCATGAACCGCTTCAACATGCCCGACAACCAGCCGCTGGAGGCGGGCATGGTCGGGCGGGCGATCCGGTCCGCCCAGACCCAGGTCGAGCAGCAGAATTTCGAGATCCGCAAGAACGTCCTGAAGTACGACGAGGTGATGAGTCGCCAGCGCGAGGTGATTTACGCCGAGCGGCGCCGCGTTCTGGAGGGCGCGGACCTGCGCGAGCAGGTGCGGCACATGATCGACGACGTCACCACGGCCTACGTCGAGGGTGCAACCGCCGAGGGCTACCCGGAGGACTGGGACCTCGAGCAGCTGTGGACCGCGCTCAAGACGCTGTACCCGATCACGCTCACGGTCGACGACGTAATCGAGCAGGCCGGCGGCGAACTGTCCGCGGTCACCGCGGATCTGCTGGTCGAGGAGGTCAAGGCCGACGCGCATGCCGCGTACGACGCCCGCGAAGCCGAGGTCGGCTCGGAGATCATGCGTGAGCTCGAACGCCGCGTGGTGCTGTCGGTTCTGGACCGCAAGTGGCGCGAGCACCTGTACGAGATGGATTACCTGCAGGAGGGCATCGGCCTGCGGGCCATGGCCCAGCGGGATCCGTTGGTGGAGTACAAGCGCGAAGGGTTCGAGATGTTCTCCGCGATGCTGGACGGCATCAAGGAGGAGTCGGTCGGTTACCTGTTCAACGTCGAGGTGCAGATCGAGCCGAACCCCGAGGTCGAGGGCGAGGAAACGATCGCGGTGCAGGAGGTCGCCCCGCAGCCGGCGGTCGCACCGGTCGCCACGCCTTCGCCGTTCCCGCAGCCGACCGCGCCGGCTCCCGAGCCCGTCGAGGCGCCGCGGCCCGAGCGGCGTCAGCCAGCGGTGAACGCCAAAGGCCTGGAGGCGGCGCAGTCCCGCAACACCGGGCTCAGCTACTCAGCGCCGAGCCTGGATTCCGAGGACGGCGCGCCCGTGTCGCGCAGTGGCCAAGGCGCCCCGGCCAACACCACCACCGTCACCGGGCACGAACCGGCCCGCAACGCACCCTGCCCGTGCGGCTCGGGCAAGAAGTACAAGAAGTGCCACGGCGCTCCAGGCGCCCCGCCGCTCTAATTAGTCCGGCTCAGCAGCGAAAGCCCGGCCTATCCGGCCGGGCTTTCGCTTTGTGTGCAAGGGTTTTACGGCGGACTCGGCGCAGCGAGTCGTTTGTCTGCAAGTGTTTTGCCGGAAGTGCGGCGTAGTCTTTCGCTTTGCCTGCGGCGTTCTGCCGCGGACTCGACGTAGCCATTCGTTTGTCTGCGGGTGTTTTACGGCGGCATTCGCGTTTCTTCTTTACGCCGAGCGTGGCCGGGCTTTCGCTTGTCTGCTGGCGTTTTTACCGCCGGATTTCTCGGCGGCCGCTTTGGCTCCGGGCTGCTTTACCAGCCGTCGATCAGCCGACTTGTAAATGCACGAACCGCCACCGACCATCGACACCCTCCAACCGCGCCGCCACGGCGTGAAAGCGATCGCCACGGCGTACCACTGCTGCCACCTCTGCGATCCCGTCGGCCGGCTCGCTGACCCGCACCGAGGTAACGGCGGGAGCGGCGGCGCGGCCGACGATCGGCTGGCGCGGCGACTTCTGCAGATCGGCGAACAGACTCGGGCTGCTCCATTGCTGTAGCTGCGCCGGGGAGCGACGGCCGGCCAGACTCTCCAGTGCGGCCTGCAGATACTGGCGGGCGAGTGGTCGCGGGTCAGGCAGGGACCGGCGGGCCGTCGGCTGTGGACCCCAGAAGTCCTCACCGAGCGTGCTCTGCCGGTGGGCCGGCTCCTCGAACGGCAGCGGCTCGGCGGCCGGTGCCACCACCCGTAGCTGCGGGCGACCCGGCTCATCGTCCGGATCGTACGGCGGTTCCAGCGGCGGCGCCGGACGGACAAACGTCGAGAGCCGCCGCGGGTTCGGCCCGGGCGGTACAGCGAGTGCCGGGTCGGCGTAATCGATGCTGGCTACGGACATCGCAGCGGTCCTTTCAGGTGCAAGTCGCTCGGGTGGCGGCGCGGATTCAGGTTGGCGGGGTCAGCCGCTGGCCGGGATAGATCAGGTTGGGGTCGGGGCCGATCACGGCCCGATTCGCCGCGTACCAGCGCGGCCATTCGCGGGCGATCTGCCCGTCTGTCGGGTGCTCGGTCGTGCCGGCTCGTGCAGCGAGTTCTCGGGCGGCGATCCGCCAGAGGGAGTCGCCCGGCTGGACCACAACCGCGAACGTCCGATGCGGCTGGGCGTTCAGGTGCTGCTGACTCGACGGCGCTCCCGCCGGCCAGTCCAGATCGCCGGCGCCTGCGCCAAGCGGCCAGTCGACGACAAGGCCGCGACTGGTCGACGCGACCGCCCGATCACCGGGATGCCACAACCCGACGGTTGCGCCAGCGCCGGCGGTGGCGACGGACAGACCGAGCGCGACCGCCGCACCGCGCTGCAGAGCGCCGGGCAACAGCCGCCCCGCCACCGCTTCGCACGCCCGCCCGAGCACGCCTGGTAGCACGCTGGCCGCGGCGAACGCCAAGCCGACCGCGAGCCAGGCCAGTACCAGCCAACAGAGCACGCAGACACCGGCCAGAGCCGCCGTGTCCGCTCCCACTCGGTCCACATAGGACTGCGGATGGCGCAGTGCGGGGCCGAGCGCTGCCGGGTCGGGGCCGAGCCACCACACCGCCGCAGCGAGCACGACCAAAAGCGCCGACGCGGCCACCCTGCGTACGGCCTGAACCATTGCGTACTCCTTCGTTTGCTTACGTTTGTTTGTATAAGCGCTTGATAAGACGCAGTCAAGTGCGTTCGTTTGTTTGTGTTAGCGTGCGACGGCGTAGCCGAGGCGACGGAGGGCGCGATGCGCTGGGACCGGCTGTTCACCGACCTGGAGGCACAGCTCGAGGCCGCCGACGCTGCCGAATTTGCGGGTGAGGTTGTCGAACGCACCCGGATCGAGGTCGGTGCGTTGCGGCTGGTCGACCGGTTACGGGCGGCGCTTGAGTCGACGGTGCGGCTGACCTGCTTGGGCTCGGAGCAGGTCGCCGGCCGGTTGCGCAGGGTCGGGCCGGATTGGCTGTTGGTGGCCGAACGGCCCGAGCGCGAAGCGGTCGTTCCGCTTACCGCGGTGACCAGCGTGGCCGGCCTGGGGCCGTGGTCGGCGGCGGAGGCCGATGGCGCCCGTGGCGTCCTCGCCGCGAGGCTCGATCTGCGTTACGCGTTACGGGGAGTGGCTCGGGATCGGGCCGGCGTTGCGTTGACGCTGTGCGACGGCACGGCATTGGCCGGCACCGTCGACCGGGTCGGCGCGGACTTCGTGGAGGTCGCCGAGCATCCGGCCGGCGAGCTTCGCCGGGCGCGGGCGGTAAGGCAGGTCAGGACCGTGCCGTTGCCGGCCCTATCGGTGATCCGTACCAGCTCGCTGTGAAACCCCTGGGATATCGGCGATCCGTACGAGCCCGATCTGAGGTCAGTCCTGGGGAACGGTCTCGTCGCGCCCCAGCGGATGTGCCTCGACGAAGTCGCGGGTCTCGCTGTAGAGCCGCTCGATATACGCCTCAAGCTGGGTGCGCTCCACCCGCCATTGCCCGCGGCCGCCGATCTTGATCGCGGGCAACTCACCGTTGCGCACGAGCGCATAGGTCTGAGACGCCGAGATGTTCAAGATCTCCGCGACATCGCTGAGGGTGAGAAACCGGTCGCTAGGCATAGCTCCACTCGCAGGACCTGCCCCCGACCTGTCCGGGGACGTGCAACGGCGTATCAGTGCACAGTGTGTCATCCGCATGACCGGTCGGGCTTGCGTCATCCACAGCCGGTGACGCACTTCCGGCATTGTGGATGACACCGGACGCGCAGCCCCCAAATTTGGCAGTATCAGCACCACTGTTGAGTCAGACATAGGGGTCAGACGTATGGCAGCGATCGAACCACAGTCCCCGGCGGCGCGCCGATTGCGTGCGCCGTCGTGGCTGGACGTGCGGCTTGTGATCGGTGTGCTGATGGTGCTGGTGGCGGTCCTGGTCGGGGCGCGGGTGGTGGCCTCGTCCGACAAGTCGATCAAGGTGTGGGCGCTGGCCCACGACGTGGCGACCGGGACACGGCTCGCCGACGATGATCTGCGGCCGGAGCGGATCCGGCTATTCGGCGACTCGGCCCGCTACCTGTCGGTGCAGACATCGCCGCTTGGGCGCACCGTCAACCGCGATCTGCGGGCCGGCGACCTGCTGCCCGGCGCGGCGTTGGTGTCTGCCCCGGCCACGGCCGTACTGCCGCTGTCGGTCGATCGGGATGACACGCCGCCGGGGCTCGCGCACGGTGATCGGATCGATGTGTACGTCATCCCCAGCGCCTCCGACCGGTCCGGTCGGACCCAGCTGGTGCTCGCGAACGCGGTCGTCCAGTCGGTGTCCGGCGGCGGTGACGGCCTCGCCAGCGACAACAGCAAGGTGCAGATCACGGTGACGGTCGACCCGCGCCAGGAGGACGGCATCGTCAAACGCATTGCCGCCGGCACGTTGTACGTCGTGCAGCGCATCGGCTCGCAGGCTCCCGGTTCCGGTGCCGGCAACGACGCAGCGGCGACCGGGCCGAGCGGTACGCCCAGTGCCAGTTCGACCGTTTCGCCGACCGCGACACCGACCCGCTGATGGCCGTCCCCGTACTCACCGCCGTGACCGGCGCGGTCTGGGAGGTCGAGCTCGTCTCCGAACTGGGCCGCGCTGACCACGGCGTCACGGTGATCCGGCGGTGCGTCGACCTGGCCGACCTGCTCGCCGCGGCGGCCGCGGGGCAGGCCCGGGCGGCGTTGCTCTCGGCCGACCTGCGCCGGCTCGACCGGGATGCGGTGACCCGCTTGGCCGCCGCGGCGGTCGCGGTCGTGGGACTCATCAATCCCGGCGACGAGGAGGCCGAGCGGCGGCTGCGCCAGCTCGGCGTACTGCACGTGCTGCCCGCCGACGCCGGCGCGGAGGCGATCTCGGCCGCTGTGCTCGAGGCGGTCGAGGGTCAGCTGTCGGGCTCGGCGCACCGGCTGATCGCGAACCCGCAGGCCAGCCAGCGCGGGCCGTCGGGTGGGGAGTGGCCGGAGGATGCTGGTCCGCCGGTTTCCGGTCCGGGCCAGGTCGTGGCGGTGTGGGGACCGACCGGAGCGCCCGGCCGGACCACGGTCGCGGTCGGGCTGGCCGACGAGGCGGCCCGGCTCGGGGTGTCAACGCTGTTGGTCGACGCGGATGTGTACGGCGGCGTGGTCGCCCAGGTGATGGGGTTGCTGGACGAGTCGCCTGGCGTCGCGGCGGCGACTCGGCAGGCGGCCGCCGGCACGTTGGATGTACCGGCTCTGGCCAAGTTGGCCTTCGCGGTCGGGTCGTCGTTGCGTGTGCTGACCGGTATCGCCCGGGCCGATCGCTGGCCGGAACTGCGGCCTTCGTCGATGGAGGCGGTGCTGGACAGTGCACGTGGTCTGGTGCCGCTGACCGTGGTCGACTGCGGCTTTTCGGTCGAGCAGGACGAGGAGATCGTCTACGACACCATGGCGCCGCGTCGCAACGGCGCCACCGTGGCGACGTTGGAGGCAGCGGACGTCGTGCTGTGCGTGGCCTCGGCCGACCCGGTCGGGTTGCAGCGCGTGGTGCGGGCGCTCAGCGAGCTGCGCGAACTACTGCCGGACGTGACGCCGCGGGTCGTGGTCAACCGGCTGCGCCGCGGCGTAATCCCCGGCGACGCTCGGCGTGAGGTGGCCGGCGCGTTGGCCCGGTACGCCGGTGTCTCCGATCCGATCTTCCTGCCGTACGACCTCGGGGCGACCGACTCGGCGTTGCGGCTGGGCAAGACGCTGGCCGAGGTGGCGCCGGGCAGTCCGCTTCGAGGAGCGTTGACCGACCTCGCCCGGACCGTGGCCGGGGTGCCGGCCGGGCAGCGTCGTCGCCGTGCCTAGAACGTTGTTGCCGGATTGGATCCGTCGCTTACCGTATGTCCGGCCATGACCGGGTCGCGCGGTATCCCGGCGCAGTGTCACGATGGATTCGGCTCGTGGCTGCCGTGGATCAGTCCGGCCGCCGCCGCGGCGCTTGGGGGGTGAGATGGCCGATCGGTTGAATGAGCTTGACGTCTCGTTCCTGTACGTAGAGGACACTTCGACGCCGATGCACGTCGGTGGCCTGTTGGTCTTCGATGCACCGCCGGGCGGATTCGATTACGGCGCATTGCTGGCGTTGGTCGAACAGCGGCTGGCCCAGGTACCGCGGTTCCGGCAGAAGGTCGTCTCCGTACCGGCTCATCTGTCCAATCCGGTCTGGGTCGACGATCCGGACTTCGACATCGGTTACCACGTACGGCACAGCGCGCTGCCCAAGCCGGGCACCGATCGGCAGCTGGCCGAATTGGTGGCCCGGCTGATGTCGCGGCGGCTGGACCGGAACCGCCCACTGTGGGAGATGTACTGCGTCGAGGGGCTCGAAGGCGGCCGCTTCGCCCTGATCACCAAGACCCATCACGCCATGGTCGACGGCATCAGCGCCATTGACCTGAGCCAGGTCATCCTCGATTCAACCCGATACGCGGCCACGCCGGCGGCGCAGGTGTGGATGCCCACGCCGGCCCCGAGCCCGGCCTCCCTGGTGGTCGACGCGATCAGCGAGTTGGCCCAGCGACCGTCGGCCATCGTCGATACGGCCCGGATCGCGGCCCTGGATATCCGGTCGACCGCCGAGCGGGTGGCGCGAGTCGCCGGCGGCCTGCTCGCTACGGCCAGGGTCGCGGCCCGGCCGGCGCCGGACAACCCGTTCAACGTGCCGATCGGGTCGCAACGCCGGTTCGCCATGGTGCGCACCAGCCTGGAGGACTACCGCAAGGTGCGGGCCCGCCATGGCGGCACGGTGAACGACGTGGTGCTGGCGACCGTGGCCGGCGCGCTGCGCAGTTTCCTGATGACCCGCGGCGAACCGGTCAGCACCTCGACGGTGATCCGGACGCTGGTCCCGGTCTCGGTTCGTAACAGTGCCGAGCAGGGCACCCTCGGCAACAAGGTGCTGCCGTACTTCGTCGAGCTACCGGTCGGCGAGCCCAACCCGGTGCTGCGGCTGTCCCGGATCAGCTACGCGATGCAGGCGCACAAGGCCGGGGCGCGCGCCAGCCATACGGTCGGCGCCCGCGCGTTGATCAGGTTGTCCGGGTTCGCGCCGCCGACGCTGCACGCCCTCGGTGCCCGCGCCGCCGGCAGCATCGCCCGCCGGTTTTTCAGCGTGACCGTCACCAACGTGCCCGGCCCGCAGCAACCGCTGTACGCGACCGGAGCCCAGATGCTCGAAGTCTTCCCGGTCGTACCGCTGGCCAAGGGCCAGGCACTCTCGATCGGGCTCACCTCGTACAACGGTGGCGTGTACTACGGCCTGAACGCCGATCGCGACGCCATGAGCGACCTGGATGTGATCACCTCGCTGATCACCGAGTCGCTCGCCGAACTGGCGGATACCGCGTCATGAGCGGGGTTCGGCGCGGGTTGGTGTTGGGTGCCGGTGGGCTGCTCGGCTTCACCTGGATCGTGGCCGCGCTGCATTCGTACGAGCAGGCGTACGGCGTGGACGCCCGGGAGGCCGAGATCACCGTCGGTACGTCGGCCGGGTCGGTGGTGGCGGCGATGCTCGGGCGCGGCGTGTCGGTCGAGACGATGCTGCGGCACCAGCGTGGTTGCCCGCGCGATGACGATCCGTCGATCGACTGGGATTACGACGTCGACTCCGGTGGCGCGCTGCCGCCGCGGCCCGGGTTCGGTATCGGCTCGCCGCGGCTGGCCGGCCAGGTGCTGCGGCATCCACGTAGCCTGCCGACGATGGCCGCGCTGACCTCGTTCGCCCCGCCCGGGCGCGGGAAGTTCGGGGCGATGTCGCGGATGATCGGCGGTCTGGGCGGCGTCGGTTGGCCCGGCGCGCCGACGCCGTGGCTGGTGGCGTTCGACTATGACGCCGGCCGTCGGGTGGCGTTCGGCCGGACCGGCGACCCGGTCGCGTCGCTGCCCGAAGCGGTGGTCGCGTCCTGCTCGATTCCCGGTTGGTACGCCCCGGTGTTGATCGAGGGCAGCCGCTATATCGACGGCGGGACGTGGTCGCCCACGTCGTTGGATCTGCTGGCCGGGGTCGGGCTGGACGAGGTGCTGGTGCTGGCGCCGATGGTCTCGTTCGCATACGACCGGCCGCGCTCGTTGGTGGCCAAGGCCGAGCGGCGGTTCCGCCGGGCGTTGACCCGCCGGCTGCTATCGGAGGCGGCGCCGGTCCGGGCGGCCGGGACCCGGGTCACCATGCTCGCGCCCGGCCCAGAGGATCTGGCCCAGCTCGGGGTCAACCTGATGAACCCGACCCGGCGGATCTCGGTCCTCGACACGGCGCTGCGGACCACGACCGCCGCGTTCGCGCAGCCGCTGCATCCGGTAGGTCGTTGAGCGCGTCGGCTGGCCTGGACCCGGCGGGTCGGCGAGCATGACCGCTGGCCCGTTGTGTGAGGAGAAAGCCGAGGCGATGAGGATCTACCTGCCAGCGACGATCCGATCACTGCGGATCCTGCTCGATGATGGCCAGCTCGGCCCGGCGCCGCTGACCGCCTTCGCGGTCACCCCGGCACTGCGGGAGTGGTACGTGGCCGGCGACGAGGAGGAGTTGGGGTACGCGGCGCTGACCGGGGCCGCGCGGGCGTCGCTGCGGTTGCTGGACAACGATCCGCTGGTGCCGCGGCGGCGGGTGGTCATCGTCGCCGACGTCTCGGACTCGGAAGTGACGGTCCGGTCGGATCTGGAACGGGCCGCGGTACGGATCGCGGAGCCGGTCCGGATGTCGGAGGTTGCCGCCGTTTACGCCGACGAGCCGGCGGCCGAGCAAGCGGTGCGAGCCGCTGCGGTGGCCGTTCTGGAGGCGGATTTGGGCAGCGCCGACGCGCAGTTCATCGTCGATGAGGCCGAGGGGTTCGAGTTGGGGTGGTACGCGACCCAGGAGATCGGCGCCCTGGTCGAACTGCTCTGAGTGCGGCTCGGCTGCGCGGACTGCCCGTTCAGCTCAGCGCGTCGTGGCACGGGTTCGTCGAGGTAATTGCTTCTGCGATGTCGCCACCACCCGACAGCTGCCGGCCCAGCCTTTGACCCCGGGATCTCATGCAGAAATGGCGCGGCCGCACCTCGCACCTACCGGGTCGGGCACGGGCGATCCTCGGCATCCGGCGCGGCGTGGTTTCCGGTGGCAGGATGGGCTGGAACCTGAGTTCATCGTTGCACTCACGTCGGGAGAGTCGATCATGGATGCCGTCACGGCCCCGCCCACGCCGCAGAACGAGCCGGTCCGTACGTACGCGCCAGGAAGCGCCGAGCGGTCGACGCTGGAGGAGCGGCTTAAGGAATTAGCGGCCGGTCGGGCCGAGTTGACGATGACCATCGGCGGGGCGCGCCGCACCGGTGCCGGCGAGCGCATCGACGTGGTCGCGCCGCACCGCCACGCTTTGATCCTCGGCACGATGGGCAATGCCACCGCGGCCGACGTGCAGGCCGCGCTCGCCGCGGCAAAGGACGCCGCACCGGCTTGGCGGGCGCTGCCGTTCGACGAGCGCGCCGCGATTTTGCTACGGGCGGCCGATCTTCTGTCCGGACCGTGGCGCGACACGATGAATGCGGCGACCATGCTCGGTCAGTCCAAGACCGTGCATCAGGCCGAAATTGATGCCGCCTGCGAATTGGCGGATTTCCTGCGTTTCAACGTGCATTTCGCGCGGCGGATTCTGGCCGAACAGCCTGATTCCTCGTCCGGTGTTTGGAACCGTTTCGACCACCGCCCGCTGGAAGGTTTTGTTCTGGCGATCACGCCGTTCAATTTCACGGCGATTTCTGGAAATCTGCCCAGCGCGCCCGCGCTGATGGGCGTGCCGGTGGTGTGGAAGCCGTCGCCCACGCAGCAGCTGGCGGCGCACTACACGATGCGGTTGTTCGAAGCGGCCGGTCTTCCGCCCGGTGTGATCAACATGGTGACCGGTGACGGGCAGGCGGTGAGCGAGGTCGCGCTGGTCGACCGGGACTTGGCGGGAATTCATTTCACCGGATCGACCGCGACGTTCCAACACCTGTGGGCGACGGTCGGAGCGCACATTTCTTCGTACCGGTCGTACCCGCGGCTGATCGGTGAGACCGGCGGCAAGGATTTCGTGATTGCGCATCCCAGTGCGTCGGTCGATGGGCTGGTGACCGGGTTGGTGCGCGGCGCATTCGAATATCAGGGCCAGAAGTGCTCAGCCGCGTCCCGTGCGTATCTGCCGCGGTCGTTGTGGGACGGTGGGTTGCGTGACGCGTTGGTCCAGACGGTGGAGCACCTTTCGTACGGCGATATCGCCGATTTCCGCAATTTTGGTGGCGCGGTAATTGACCGGCGGGCATTCGACAAGCACGTGGCGGTGTTCGCCGCCGTCGAGTCGGACCCGACGGCGCGGGTGTTGGTCGGCGGTCGCGCCGATGATTCCGAGGGATTCTTCGTACAGCCAACGGTCATAGAATGCACCGACCCGACCAACGAGCTTTTTGTCCGTGAATTCTTCGGGCCGATTTTGTCGGTGTACGTATACGACGACGCGGACTGGCTCGACGTAGTTCGCCAGGCCGCCGAGATCGCCCCGTATGCGTTGACCGGATCGGTTTTTGCCATCGATCGGGCGGCGATCGACGAAGCGAGTGAAATACTGCGGTTCGCCGCGGGCAATTTCTATATCAACGACAAACCGACCGGTGCCGTCGTCGGGCAGCAGCCATTCGGTGGTGCCCGGGCCAGCGGTACCAACGACAAGGCCGGCTCGATCTTCAACATGCTGCGTTGGGTTTCGCCACGGTCGATCAAGGAGGCATTCGTGCCGCCGACCGATCACCGTTACCCGCACATGCTCTGACACTCGCCCGCTGGTCGGGCTGGTCGGCTGGTCGGGCTCGCCCGCTGGTCGGGCTGGTCGGGCTGGTTTCGCTGGCTGGGTTGAACTCCGGCTGGAGGGGGCTGGACCGCGCCTGTACCCGGCTGGTCGGTCTGGCCGGTCTGAACCCCGGTCGGACGGCCAGCGCCCGGCTGAACCCGCGTAGCTGACGGCTTGGTTGCGCAGCTTTCTTGGTCTGCTGGGCCGATCCGCCTGACCCAACGCGGCTTGCAGGAGATATCAACCGACTGTCATAGACGGCGAGGCTTGGCGGGAGGGCTTTCGTACGCAGGCGCCTCTCGGGCCGACGGCGAGAGTCACGGCGATAGCTTTGCCCGGCCTCCCTTTCGGACCGATGGCGAGGGCCAGCGTGACGGCTCTTGCGCGTAGCCCTCCTCGGACCGCCGGCGAGGGGCGAGCGGGACAGCTTTGTCCGTAGGCGTTGCCGGACCGATGGCGACCGTTAGCGGGACAGCTTTGTCCGTAGGCCTTTCCGGGCCGACGGCCATTCGGCGGCGACGATTGAGTAGTACGCCGTATCGCGGATCGTGCCATCCGTCGCCAGCTGGTGTGCCCGCCGAATTCCCTCGAACTGCGCGCCAAGCCGGAGAATCGCCGCTCGGGACCGGGCATTGCGCGCATCGGTCTTCAGCGTGACCCGTTCGACGTGCCACTGTTCAAAAAGGAGTGTCAGTAGCAACAGCTTGGTCTCGGTGTTGCAGGCGGTTCGTTGCGCCGAGGCGGCGTACCAGGTGTGCCCGATCTCCGCGGCATCCGGAAATTCGCGGCCGGACCAACGGGCAAAATCGAAAATCCGGGTGCAGCCAACGACTCGCCCGTCGCCACGTCGCCGAACGACGTAAGGCAGGGCGAGCGCAGACCGCTGTTCCGTAATAGCGGTGTCCACATAGGACCGCATGGCAACCCGGTTTGCCGGGACGTTCGTGAAGCCGTATGTTTCGCGGTCTTCAGTCGCCGCTGTGAGCAAACCGTCGATATCTTGATCTATCAACGGGTCGAGCCGAACGTGCTGTCCACTCAGGACTTGCGGCTCGGGCACGGTGTTGTCGATCTGGATGAGCATGTCGATTTATCCATTCGAACTGAGTCTGTCCGGCGGCGGTCGGTCATGTCTTGAGATCTGGGACCGGCTTCAACCTTTGAGCCGGGTCCGTCGGGGCTCGGCCGGCTTATGTGGTTCGGGCTGGCTCCGGTCGGATTGTGCGGGTGGCTCGGTGAGCCTTTGCGTGGCAGACGGGGTGGCTAAGCTGCGGTGGCGGGATGGATTGGCTCGGGTTTGCGAGCTGGGTCGGTCTCGGCAAACCTCCTATAAGCGCAGGCCACCCGACCCCACGTCGTTCGGCAAGCGATTCAAGCGGCTGACTCATGGCTTTTCGGCGGATTCGGTTTGCAGACGTCGTAGCAGGTGCTGACGCGCGGCGTCGTCGCTGAGTCGGCCGCGACGTTCGAGCCGCTGCGCGACAGCCAGTCGGTGCGCGCGATCCGCGTTGCCGCCGTATTTGAACTTGGCCTGAACGTCCGAAATGGACAGACGGACGCCGCGAATTCCTGGTAGCAGCCGATGATGTGTGGCCGGGTCGTGAATGTGCTCATCCGGTTGTAGCGCTGCCAGTTGATGCCGAAGCAGCGCGAGCTTCCTGTCCGGGTCGTCGATGATCTCGACCTCGCCGGCCAGCTGGACCGCGGCGTAATAGGTCGTGGGAACGCCACCGGCCGGATCTTCACCGTCGATCATCTTCCAGGACGATGGGATGTAGGCCCAGTCGCCGGCAATCGAGAGCACGACGTAGGAATTCTCTTCGATCGCGGCCCAGATCGGGTTGGGCCGGGCCAGATGAATCAGCGCTACGTCCTCATCCAGCACGAACTGGGTCGGCACGACGACCGGACGGCGCCGCTCCGGGCCGCCGCTGGCGACGAGGTGCCCGAATCCCTGATCGATGGCGAACCGACGCCACTCGTTCTCGCCCAGAGCCGCGTCCCACGGATGGATCAGCATGACACCTCGGTAATTTTGTGATAGTACAAACATATGTCTGTAGTGCAACAATATCGCTTGGCTGGCCGGCGTGCCAGCGAAATCGTGGCCAGCGTCGAGGCGGCGATCCGATCCGGTCGGCTGCAGCCGGGTGCCACGCTGCCGCCGGTGCGTACGCTCGCCGACGAGCTTGGCGTCAGCCCGAACACGGTGGCCGCGGCGTATCGGTCGTTGCGCGAACGCGGCATGGTCAGCGGCGCTCGCCGTAAGGGGACCACGGTCAACCACGCGCCGGGCGTCCCTTCGCGGACCGCGCCGCCGCTGCCGGCGGGCGTACGAAATCTGGCCGAGGGAGCGCCGGATCCGCGGCTGCTGCCGCCGTTGTCGCACGCGCTGCGTCGGGTGCCCGCGAGGACCCGGTTATATGACGAACCCCCTGCGTTGCCGCGGCTGATCGACCTGGCCGGCGCTGAGTTACGGGCGGACGGCGTACCCACCGATGAATTGGCGATTGTCGGCGGCGCCATGGACGGCGTCGAACGACTGTTGGGCGCCTACCTGCGGCCCGGTGACCGAGTTGCCGTCGAGGACCCTGGTTACGCCAACCTGCTGGACCTGCTGGCCGCCATGGGTTTGCGGGCCGATCCGGTGCCGGTAGACGACGAGGGCATGCAGGCCGGCGCGTTGGGCCAGGCCGTCGCCCGCGGCGCCGCCGCGGTGGTCATCACGCCGCGTGCGCAGAACCCGACCGGTGCCGCGGTGACCAAGGCGCGCTCCGCGCAGTTGCGGGAGGTGTTGCATTCCGCACCGGAGGTGCTCGGCATCGAAGACGATCACGCCGCCACGGTCGCTGGAACGGGGTATCACCCGTGCGTTGTGGACCAACCGCGGTGGGCGGTGGTCCGGTCTACGTCGAAGGTGTTCGGTCCCGATCTGCGTGTGGCCACGGTGGCTGGCGACGAGCAGACGATCGCCCGCGTTGCTGGTCGGCACCGACTTGGCGCCGGGTGGGTGAGCCATCTCTTGCAGGAGTTGGTGGCCGAGTTGATCGAGCAGGACAGCGTGGAACATTGGCGGTCTCGGGCCGCGGAGCGTTACGCGGACAGACGGGCCGAGATGCTGGCCGCGCTCGATGGACGCGGCATTTCCGCATCAGGGACAAGTGGTCTGAACGTCTGGGTGCCGGTGCCGGACGAGGCGGGCACCGTGGCACGGCTGCTCGAAGCGGGCTGGGCCGTCGCCGCCGGTCAGCGCTACCGACTGGACGCGGGTCCTGGCGTACGGGTGACCATTTCGACGCTAGAGCCGGGTGAGGCGGAGCGCTTCGCGGCCGATTTGGCCCGTTGCCTCACTCCCGGCCGGCCGCATTACGCCGGTTGATGCGGGCGGCCCGTGGCCCGAGAATGGCTCACCAACCGAGGGCGGCGAGGGCTCACCGGGCTCACCAACCGCGGGCGGGCCCACCTCATCCGGTTCGCCAATGGCGGTCTGGATCGGAGTGATCTGCCCGCCGACAACCAGCAGACCGCGGCCGGGCACCCGGTTGCTCGTCATGCGGGGAACGCGGACGCCGAGCAGATCGCCGTCCGCGGCGCCGGGTTGCAGCAGCAAGCCACATCGCGATGCGCGCACTGACATCGACAGACCGCGGAACGTCACCCCCAGCTCGTCGCTGCCGCCGGCCGCAACGACGGCCCGGGTACCGTCGTCGGCCCGCAGCACCTCGGTCAACACCGGGTCGACCGGCGTATCGGTCATCGTGTGCACGTCGTCGACCACGACCACGAGCGGACCAGCCGCGACCACGTCTGCCAGCGCCGCACCGTCGGCCGGGCTGAAAATCCCAACCACACCGGAAAGTCCGGCCAGCCGCTGCAGTGGGGAACGACGCGGCAGTACGAGAGCGACCCGGGCGCCACCCGAGGTCAGGCTCAGCGTGATGGTCCGCAGCGCCGTGGACCGGCCGCTGCGGGCGGGCCCGGCGACCAGGAATCCGGGCCCATCCGCGCCGAGGTCAACACCGACCGTGCTGGCCGCATCCCCGGCGACACCGATAACCGTCCACAGTGGACCGCAGTCATGAACGGGCGGGCCACAGGCCGTCAATTCGACGCGCTCGGGCAGGGGCCGTATCACGAACGGCAGCCGCTCGGGGTCGCCAGTCAGTCGGGGCGTTGCGGCCGCCAGCGCTTGCAGCGCGGCGACCTGCGCCGGGCCGGACGGGTCCGGATCGAGCAACGCGACCTGGATCTCGACCAGACCGTCAGGCAGAACAGCACGTCCGGGCGGCATGACCTCCGGCATCGACCGCGACGGCAGATCGGCCATGGCGTAGTCAGTCCGGTCGGCCAGTCGCAGCACCACTCGGCTGGTCAGTACCGAGCCGACTCGGCCGGACAACAGACGCCGGTCGCCGGTGATCACAACCTGGATCCCCATCGCGGCGCCCTCGCGCGCCAGCTGCAGCAACGTATCGACCGGGCGACCGTGATCGACCGCGTCGTACTCCTCGCTGAACCCATCCCAGCCGTCGACCAGCAGCAAAATCCACGGCAGCCGGGATTCGCGCGGACTGTGGGCCCGCTGTTCGGCCACCGACGCGAATCCCTGGCCAGCCAGGAGCGCCTGCCGGCGATGCAGTTCCTCCATGAGGCGGCCCAGCACGCGATCTCCGCGTACCGCGTCCTGCCGGGTACACACCGCACCGCACTGCGGCAACGCATCCGCCGCGCTCAGGCCACCGCCGGCGCAGTCGAAGGCATAAAGGTGCAGCTCGGTCGGGTCGTACCGCTGCGCGCCGGCCGCGATGAGCGCGCGCAGCAGACTCGTCCGGCCGCTGCGCGGTGCGCCCACCACCGCCATCCCGCCACCGCGGGTGAGATCCACGGCGGCGATGCCACGCCGCTGCTGATCGGGATAGTCGGCCAAGGCGTACGGGAGCGTGTCCGGGCCGGGATCGCCGAGCGAGTCCAACGTCACCACGTCCGGCAATGGCGGCAGCCACGGACTACGCGGAGGTGTGAACGCGGACGCGGCTCGTCGTACGGCGGCGACGAGCTGCTGCAGATCTGTGCAGGTCTCGTCGGTCTCGTCCGGTGCCACCACGGCGCCCGATCCGGTCTGCAGCCAAGGACTCGGATACACCCGAGCCACTGGCTGGTCGCCGGTGCTTTGCCGCTGTGCCTTTCCGCCGACGCGCGCCGATTGGAATTCCGTCACCGGTTGCGAACCGATGCGGATGAATGCCCGCCCGGGCGTTGTCGCGGAAATCGAGGCGGCGGCCGCGGTGTCGATGACGTCACGGGATTCGGTGTCGTCGGTGACACGCAGAGCGATGCGCAGGTTGGTGTTGGCGCGGATGACGGGGGAGACGACGCCGGAGGGGCGTTGGGTAGCGAGGATCAGGTGGACGCCGAGGGACCGACCGCGCATGGCGATGCCGACGAGCCCGGTGACGAAGTCGGGGAGTTCCTCGACCAGCGACGCGAACTCGTCGATCACCAAGACCAAGCGAGGCAACGGCTCGGGATTTTCGAGCGGATGTGGGCGTTCCGTGGCCTCCCAGTAATCGTCGATGTCTTTGGCGCCGACCGCGGCGAGGAGATGCTCGCGGCGTTTGAGTTCGGCGTTGAGGCTGGCGAGAGCGCGTTCGGTGAGGTGCCCGTCGAGGTCGGTGACCATGCCAACGGTGTGGGGCAGGTTGGTGCAGTCCTTGAAAGCGGCCCCGCCCTTGTAGTCGATGAGGACGAAGGTCATGGCGTCCGGGCGATTGATGATGGCCAACGACGCGATGATGGTTTGCAGCAGCTCGGATTTGCCCGCGCCCGTCGTACCGGCCACCAACGCGTGCGGACCATCGCGCACCAGGTCAATCGAGAATGCGCCGTCCGCGGATTCGCCGATGACCGCCCGGGTAGTGCGCCCGCCGGCCGCCCAGACCTGCTCGATCCGCCCGCAGGTCGGTGTCTCCGTATTCACCAAGGGCAGCAACCGGGAGATCGCCGGCAGTCCGTGAGCCGTCTCGTCGTTGCCGTCCCGCAACGGTGCCAATGCCCTTGCCAGCGCGGTGGCTGCGGCAACGTCCACACCATCCAGCACGATGTCCTCGATCGTCGGCACCAGCCGACCGCGCGTACCGACTTCACCCGTGATCTCGACGACCGCGCCGCATTCGGCGGGCAACAGCCGCGGTTCGCTGTCCAGACAGATGGCGTGCACACCGACGGCCGGTCCATCGGCCAGGATTCGTGCGAGCCGGGGCAGCTGGCGCAGCTCGGCCGCGCCATCGATCACAACGACCATGCGCGGTAGCACCGGCGCAGGATTCAGTGTGGTACGGGACTCGAGCCGACCGTCCACAATGCGCGCCAGCTCGGCGATGCGGGCCGCCCGCTGAGCCGCGGTGAGCCCGACGCGCAGCGACCCAGCACTGGAAGCCGGGTCGGATTCGAGGTGTGGCAACCAGCGCAGCCAGTGCCAGTCCGTGGCGGCCGGGTCGTCGGTCAGCAGGACTAGGGCGAGCTCCCGCGGGCTATGCATAACCGCTAACTGGGAAACGACGCAGCGGGCTGCGGCGATCAGCGGCGGCCGTGGGCCGGCGATCCCCAGCACTCCGCACTCAAGTAGCCCAACTGTGGCCGGAACCCGCTTCGCCACGGGCGCCGGCAGCTCCTGATTGTCGCGACGCATCGTGATTCGGGCCGGTAGGTCAGCGGTCCCGAGGCGTACGACGAGCGCGTCCGCATCCGTCGCGCGTCGCTCCCACAAGCGCTGCCCGGGACCAAGAGCGGTGTGCAGGATGACCGCTGGATCGGGCGTATCGCGACGGCGGGTGACCTGATCCTCGGCCAGCGCGCGGGTCACCGCGGCGTCGGCCTCCTCCTTCTCCCGGGCGTACCGGGCCAGATCGCGGCGTCGACCGCGCCGTAAGCCGCGTCGTTCGCTGACCGCATTGCCGATCAACATGATGGGGGAGAGCAACGTGAACAGCAGGAACGCGGGGCTGTGCATGACGTACGCCATCGCCACCCCACCGGCGAGCGGCAGCAAGCTACCCAGGATCGGTAGCTTGCTCGGCTGGGACTTCGTCGGCTCAACCGGCAGCGTGATCTCGGGGCGCATCCAGGGTGGGTCGAGCCGTGGCGGTCGGTTGACCAGCTCGGTGCCGTCCATACAGGGACGCACCGCCACTGGCGGGTCATCGGCAACGGCCAGGGTTAGGGTCGACTCGCCGACCTGTAGCAACGCACCTGGTTTGAACGGAACTGGGTCCTGACCAAGCCGGACGCCCTCCAGCGTGGTGCCGTTCGTCGACCCGAGATCGCGCACGCTGACGCCGAACCTGGTGACTGCGACCAAGGCATGTCGGCGGGACAGATCGGGGTCGTCGAGGCAGACGTCGCAGGTGTGGTCCCGCCCGATCGTGAGCTCGCCCGGTGGCAGCGCCCGGCCGGCACCGGCGTTCGGACCGCCGACCACTCGCAGCAGCAGAATCGGGGCCGACCGTCGCGCCTGCGGTCCGGGCGCTCCCACGCCGATAACCGCGCCCGCACGCAAGCGGCCGACGCCCAGCGGCGCACTGCCATCGAGCCGCGTGGTGCCGGCGAACAGGGCACTGCCTGGTCGTCCGGCCGCGAGCGTCAGGTCGTCGGCGATGTCGGCGACCGTCGCGCCGGCGTCGGCCGCGACGACGACGTCAACGTCCTGGCCGGCGTGAGTGGTGAGGGTGAGGGCGAAACGCATGCGGCCAGTCTGGAACGACTGACGACATTCTCGGGCGAACAGAGATTCGTCCTGTGGATAACTTGCCGGACCGGCGAGTTATCCACAGCTCGCACTTGCGCGCCCCACAAGGACTTGCAGATCACCTACGTTCGATCCGCCGGCAACGAGCCTCGCAAGACCTGCACCAACCCGGCCGCGGATTGGCTCCCCGCTCCGGGTTCAGCACTACGCCCGCACGACGGGCCACCATTCGGAAACAGGAGGAACACCAAGATGAGCGGGACCATGAAGTACGACCCGGAAGGCATCGCCAGCCATGCCGCGCAGGTCGCCAGGATCGGCAGCGAGATCGAGGCGCGGCTGGGGGAGTTGCTCGGTCTGATCCAGCAGCTGCCCGATGTCTGGGCAAGCGGCTCCGGCGTCAGCGCCGCGACCGCCGCCACGGATATCAAGAAGGCTGGTGACCTGGTTCGCGAGGCGCTGGCCGGCCACGCGTTGTCGGTGCAGAAGTCCAACCAGCTGTTCCAGGAGGGCGACAACGCGGTCAAGAACTACTTCCAGTCGCACGCCTGAGTCGGCCCGGGGATTGGCCCCCGCGAAAAAGGCGGGGGTCAACGGCATTTTCATTTCCAGTCTTGATCATCTGTGTTCGCGGGTGCACCGTTGATGCGTGGCGCGTCCCCCCACTTGCCCACGCTGTGGCGGCCGGTTGCAGCCGCCGAGTGCCTTCGCCAGCACTTGGCGCTGCGCGACGCATGGGGTCGTTGACCCGCTTCGTGTGTTGCTCAAAGCGTCACCCGAGGCGATCGAACATGTCTGCGCGCACACGTCGGTCCCGTGCTGGGTGCCCGCTCCGATGTTTCCTGGTTGGACTTTGGCCGGGCTCGCGTACGCCGGCGACGAACGCGTTCCCGGTCGGGCCACGGTGCTGGCCTGCTCGGGCCCGGCGCCGCTCGGCGGGTACGCGGACCTGCTCCTGGTCGCCGAGGAACCCGGGACGGGAGCCGGTGCCGGCTACGCGGGGTTACCAGGACCGGACCCGGGTTGTCCGGTCGACGGCGCCCGCGGTGCCACCGTCGAAGCGGGCGGGCGGCCGACCGCGCTCTGGGTTGTCGACGACACGCCCGAGGACCGCTGCGCCTTTGTCGGCGAAGCCAAAGGGCTCTGGCTCTGGGCGATCCTCTGGCCGGCCGAGGCTGGCTATGTTCTCGCCGAGAACGTCACTCTCCAAGATCTGAATGAATCGGTACCATCGGACATGCACGCCGGTGAGTACTCTCCGTACCTCTTGCGTCGCAGTCGGTAGAGACGGACTATAGGTGCGCAAACGACGACTTGGGAGAGTGAGGTCACTCGCACGCGCTTGGTGCGCGCGTCGCGTGTCGTTCTTATCGCAAGATGATCGCTGACACGGTACAACTATCTGAGTACCGCATGAGGACCGCCGAGGGGGGGTCAATGGACACCGCGAAAAAGACGGCGGTCTGGCTCATCATCGCCTTCGTCGTTTTCTTCATCATTGAGCAGCCGCAAGAGCTGGCCAACATCATCACCGGTACAGTCCACCTGCTGCACAAGGGCGCCAACTCAGTCACGGAGTTGATTAAGGATCTGTAGGTGCAGCGATGGCTCCATATTCATCACAGCGGTACCTGCTGCCCACTGAACGCGGAGTCATCGAGGTTCGGCGGCACTGGGCAATCCTGATCAAGCCAGTCGGTCTGGCGGTATTGGTTATCGTCGCTGCGTTTGTGCTGTCGTACTTATTTCAATTCGACGGCACAGCGCAGACGGTGGCTTGGTGGTTGGCGATTCTCGCTTTCCTGCGGCTGGCCTATGTGATCGCGGACTGGTACGCGGAACGCTTGGTGATCACCAATAAACGCTTTCTCCTCACCACCGGCCTGCTTACCCGCAAGGTCGCGATCATGCCGTTGACCAAGGTCACCGACATGACCTACCAACGTTCCGTGCCGGGACAGATCCTCGGCTACGGAGTGTTCATCGTGGAGTCGGCCGGTCAGGATCAGGCGTTGAGCAACATCACCTTCCTGCCGCACCCCGACGAGCTCTACCAGCAGGTGTCCACTCTGCTGTTCGGTAGCCCTGACGACGGTGGAGACTAAGCGGTCAAACCCACGCCGGTGGGTCTGACCGCTCGACCTGACAGGCATACTGCGATGCGATGCGCATCGATTTACATACACACTCTGACGCCTCGGACGGCACCTGTACGCCGGCCGAGTTGATCGATGCCGCCGCGGCGGCCCGACTCGACGTCGTCGCCCTGACCGATCACGACACCACCGCTGGTTGGCAGGCGGCGATGGCGGCGCTACCCGAGGGAATGACGCTCGTACCGGGCGCCGAACTGTCCTGTGTGGTCACCCGGCCGGACGGTCGGCGCATTTCGATCCATCTGCTGGCCTACCTGTTCGACCCGACCGAGCCAGCGTTCGCGGCCGAGCGGGCCCGGCTTCGGGAGAGCCGGCTGCACCGCGCCGAACGGATCGTCGACCGGCTCGCCCTCGATGGCGTCCCGGTCACTTGGGCCGACGTGCACCGCTTGGCCGCCGGTGGCACCGTCGGCCGGCCGCACATCGCCCGCGCGCTGGTCGAGGCCGGGCTCGCGGACAGCGTTGATGACGCGTTCGCCCGGTTCCTGTACGAGGGATCCCCATACCACGTGTCAAAACAGGACCTCGAAGCGCTGACCGCGGTACGTACGGTCCGGGCCGCCGGCGGCGTCCCGGTCTTCGCGCATCCGCGAGCCCGTAGCCGCGGGTGGATCGTGGATGACGACGTAATCGTGGAAATGGCCGGAGCCGGGCTGGCCGGCCTCGAGGTCGACCACCTCGACCACACAGCGGAAGACCGTGCCCACCTGCGCGGTTTGGCCGCCGAGTTGGGCCTGATTACGACCGGGTCCAGCGACTTTCACGGCAGCAACAAGACGACGCCGATCGGCGCGTGTCTCACCGCGCCGGACGCCTACGCCGCACTCGTCGCGCAGGCCAGCGGTGCGGTCGCGCCTGTGCGGGGCGGAGTTGGGTGAGCCACTGGTTCGACGTCAGATTCTTTGGCGAAGCGTTCGTGACGCTGTTCGTGATCATGGATCCGCTGGGAACCGTCCCGATCTTCCTCGCGCTCACCGGCGGCCGTAGCCGGCGGGCCCGGCGACGCGCGGCGTGGCAGGCGGTCTGCGTCGCGTTCGGCGTGATCAGTGTGTTCGCGGTCTTCGGCCAACAGATCCTGAACTACCTGGGTATCGGAATCCCGGCGCTGCAGGGAGCGGGTGGGCTGCTGCTCCTGCTGGTGGCGTTGGAGCTGTTGACCGATCGGGCTGACAAACCGCGCGAGGTCGAGGACGTGAACGTCGCGCTGGTTCCGTTGGGTACGCCGCTGCTGGCCGGCCCGGGTGCCATCGTGGCCGCGATCGTTTTCGTCCGGCGGGCGAACGGCGCGTTCGGTCAGCTACTCGGGCTGGCGGCGGCGGTGATCGCCATTCATATCGTGCTCTGGCTGTTGCTGCGGTTCTCCGGCGTGATCATCCGCGTGATCAAGGAAAGCGGCATCGTGTTGGTCACTCGGATCGCCGGTTTGTTGCTCTCCGCGATCGCCGTGCAACTGGTAGCTGATTCGGTTCTGGGGTACGTGCACGCGGCGCGATGAGAGCGCTTGGCAAAGGAGAGTTTTGTCTTACCCGCTCGTTAGGTTGTCCGTGATGAAAAGACTCCTTGTCCTGTTGGCCGCGATCGGCGCGGTGCTGCTCGTAGCGGTGCCCGCGTACGCCGATGCGGTCAGTGATGCCGCGTCCAAGCTCAGTCCGCAGAACCGCGTGTACGTCGCACCGAACGCGGAGGTGAAGGTCGCCTCCGACGCGCTCGATGGGTCGAAGGTCAACATGGTGGTCGCCGCGCTGCCCGCGTCGGCCGGCGACCCGGGCAAGGCGGCTGGCGAGATCGGTCAGCGCATCTTCAAGTCGAAGCCGGGCGTGGTGATCGTCATCTCGGGCACCACCGCGAACGGGGTCACGAATATTGACGCGGCCAAGAACGCCGTCAACGCCGCAGGGGTCACGGCGGACAACGAGCACCCGCTGTCCAGAGGCGGTGACGCCACGCCGTTCGTCAAGTCGCTCGTCGCCAGCATCAATGAGGCAGCGCCCAAGGGCACCGGCGGTGGTTCAAGTTCGAGCGGTAGCTCGGATTCCGGTGGTGGCAGCCATACCGGTCTGATCGTCGGTCTGGTCATCGCGGTGCTGGTGGTCGGTGGAGCCGGCGCCTGGTTCATGACCAAACGCCGGCGCAAGCAGCAACACCTGGCCGACCGGCGCTCCGAGGTCATCTCGTACTACGACCGGCTGGGCGCGGACGTGCAGAACCTCGATCCCGGCACCGACGCGGTGGCCCGGCAGGCGTTGGCCGACGCGTCCGAGCGGTACACCGCCACCGGTTCGCAGTTGGAGCAGGCGCAGTCCGACGCCCAGTTCGACTCGGCCCGCCGCACCGCCTTGGAGGGACTGCAGGCGGCGCAGACCGCCCGGCGCCGGCTCGGCCTCGACCCCGGTCCGGAGCTGCCGCCGATCGCCCCGACCCGTGGCGAGCGGTTGACCCAGGAGCAGGAGATCAAGGTCGGCGACCGGACCGTGCGTGGATATCCGGACTACACGCCCGGCGCGCCGTATTACTTCGGCGGCGGTGGAGGTTACGGTGCGGGTTGGTATTCGTTCCCGTTCTGGGAGACGTTGCTGATCGGGTCGGTGTTGAGCGGTGGTCTTGGTGGCTGGGGCGGCGGCGGTTTCGAGTCCGGCTACGACTCCGGGTACGACCGCGGCTTCGAGGCCGGCGAGGATCAGGCCAACAACGATCAGAACGACAACTCGGGCGACTGGGGCAATGGCGGGGACGACTGGAGCTCCGGCGGTGATTGGGGCGGCGGAAGTGACTGGGGTTCGGACGGTGGCGGCGACTGGGGTGGCGGTGGCGACGGAGGTTGGTAACCGCCGCGCCGGGCAGCCATGACCGCGAGCGCGGGTGAACAGCTTGGCCTGGCCGGGATGCCGACCCGGTTGTTCTCGGCGACCCCGTCCAAGCTGGCCACGTTCGACGACTGCCCGCGCCGGTACCGGATGACCTACGTCGACCGGCCGGCGCCGCCGAAGGGTCCGCCGTGGGCGCACAACACGGTCGGTGCCGCCGTACACGCCGCGCTCAAGCGGTGGTGGGATCTGCCGGCCTCACGCCGTACCGTCGCGGCCGCCGGCAATGCGGTGCAGGCCGGCTGGAACGACGACGGGTTCCGGGACCAGCGCCAGTCCGCCCGGTACCGAGTGCTCGCGCGGCGGTGGGTGGAGGACTACGTCGCCACCCTGGATCCGGCCGATGAGCCGCTGGGCGTCGAGCGCAACGTGGCCGCGACGACCGAGCGGTTGGCGATTTCCGGTCGGGCCGACCGCATCGACGAACGCGACGGTGAGCTGGTGATCGTCGACTACAAGACCGGTCGGCGGCCGCTGTCGCAGGACGATGCCCGTTCCTCGCAGGCGTTGGCGTTCTACGTACTCGGCGCACGGCGAACGCTGCGGCGGCCCTGCCACCAGGTCGAGCTGCACCACCTGCCGACCGGCGCCGTACACAGCTGGACCCACACCGACGCGAGCCTGCAGCGTCAGATCAACCGGGCCGAAGCGACCGCGGCCGACATCACGTTGGCGACCGACACGCTGCAGGCCGGAGCCGATCCGGACGCGGTTTTCCCGCCCAGGGTGGGCCCGCAATGCGGTTGGTGCGACCTGCGGCGGCACTGCCCGGAGGGCCAGCAGGCCGCCCCGGACCGGGTTCGCTGGTCGGGCCTGGCCGACTTGGACGAGGAATCTGGTACGGACCTCGGCCTCAGCGTCGACGCGATGGACTGAGGACTGAGCCGACCCGCCGTGCGAACCCAGAGCCGCGTGGGGACTGAGGTCTGAGCCGACCCGGCGTGCGAACCCAGAGCCGCGTGGGGACTGAGGTCTGAGCCGACCCGGCGTGCCGTCCGAAGGCCAAGCCGGCCTGCGGTAGCAGTGAAGACGTGCTCCGAAGACTCAGCCGACGATCGGCTCGCTGGACTCCCGTACCACCAGTTCGGGGTGGAACACCTGCTGCTGGTGGTGGGTATGCGGCTCGGCCAGGAGCAGGTCAGCCGCGGCCTGCCCGAGCTGGTACTTCGGCTGCCGCACCGAGGTCAACGGCGTCGAAAGCATCGCCGCGAACTCGACATCGTCGTAGCCGACCACGGCCATGTCGCCGGGCACCGACACCTCCCGGCGCTGCAGGCCGCGCAGCGCCCCGAGCGCGGTGACGTCGTTGACGCAGAACAGCGCGCTCGGCTGGGGCGCGGCCGAGTCCAGCAATGTATGGAGCGCCCGCTCGCCACCGTCGGCGTTCAGCGTCTGCGTAGTGACCTCCTGGATCACCTTGTCCGGGTCGAGCCCGGCCGCCCGGACCGCCTTGCGCAGACCCCGCCGGCGGTCGGCACACTGCCGGGTCGCCCGCGGGCCGTTGATGAAACCAATGCGCTGGTGGCCGTGCTCGAGTAGGTGCGCGCCGGCCAACTCGCCGCCGCGTACGTCATCCACCGCGACCGAACACAGATCCGGCGTCGGGCTGGTGCGGTCCAGCAGCACGACCGTCGTACCCAGCTTCTGCAGCCGTTCGAGCGAGGCGACGTCACGGGTAGCGGGCGTAATCAGCAGACCGCGGACCCGCTGCTCCTCCAGCACGCCGAGGTAGTGCGCCTCCTTGTCGACCGAGTCGTCCGAGCTGCACAGCACCAGCAGGCAGTTCGCCTCCCGCAGCCGGTCCTCGATGCCGCGGGTGACCTCGGTGAAGAAGGGGTTGGCCACGTCGAGCACGATCGCCCCGACCGCCCGGCTCTTGCCCGCCCGCAGCTGCCGGGCCGAACCGTTGCGGACGAACCCGAGATCGTCGATCGCGCGTTGGACCCGGTCGCGGGTGGCCTCGGCGACGAGGCTGGGGTTGTTGAGGACGTTGGAGACGGTGCCGACCGATACTCCGGCCAGCAATGCGACGTCGCGGATGCTGCGCCGGCGGATCGTCGACTGTCCGTGCCGCGGGCCGGCCGCGGGTCCAGCCACGGTCGGTGTCGCGCCCGACGAATCGAGCTGTCTGGTCGGATCGAGCTGTCTCGTCACGGTCGTCGCCTCATCGTTGGGGCCTCACGCCAGCCTGTGCAGGCTATGCACGCTAGTACTTTGCTGACCTTGCTCGGTACGCGCTGGCCGAGGCCGGTCGTTGACCTGTCCGTCGTGCCGGAGGCTGCTCGCACACCGATGTGCGCTCGGAGGCCGGACCCGGCATCGTCGTTGACACCACCGAATTTCCGATCGTACGGTAATCGGGCTCTTTGAAAGGTTTCACCGTACGTCAGGTGGAACGTGTGCCGCAGCGGAGCGGTGGCCGGACCTGGCCGGACTGGACGGATCGCGGGCCGTGGTTTGGTCTGCGAAGCGCGATTCGATCGGTGGTTGGGTACGCGAAGCGCGATTCGATCGGTGGTTGGGTCTGCGAAGCGCGATTCGATCGGTGGTTGGGTACGCGTTGCGCGGCTGGATCGGCGTTGCCCGGCGGAGCTGCCATCTTCGACGGGTCGCGGTACCGGGACTGCGCTACCGACCGGCTTGCGGTACAACGGCTACCTACCGAATCCGCGCACGACCTGAACCGACCGTCGCACCAATGCCTCGTCGCCGATGTGCCGCAGGGAGTGCCCGAGCCGCCACCACAGCGGCGTTCCCGCGCGGCCAGCGTGACCCCCTGGGAGGACACAGTGGACGCCGTGCCCGTACTGACCGCCGTCGACCTGCGTACCGAGGGTCGGCCCGAGCCGCTCGGCCTGGACGAAACCCGGCCCGTGCTGTCCTGGAAGGTAGCCGGTGCCGGGCGGGACCGGGCCCAGACCGGGTACCGGATCGTCCTCGCGGCCGAGGTCGATCCGATCCGGACCGAGGCCGCGGCGCTGTGGGACAGCGGCGAGGTGCAGTCGGCCGAGAGCGCCGCCATAACGTACGAAGGACCGGCGCTGCAAGCCCGGACCCGGTATTTCTGGCGGGTCCGGATCACCGACGAGAGCGGCCGGGTGTCGGGTTGGTCGGCGCTGGCCAGCTTCGAGACCGCGCTGCTGCAGCCAGCCGACTGGACCGCGCGGTGGATCGCGGCGGCCGATGAGGTGACGCCGCCGGCGGTGTCGCTGGAGACCGCCCGGCCCTCGGCGGCGCTGCAACGAATCTGGATCGCCGACGAACGTCCGCAAGCCCACCGCAGTGCACGGGCCCGGATCTCCTTCACCGTTCCACCCGGCGCCCGGGTGCTCGGGGCGGCGCTGAGCGTTGGTGGTGCCGGCACGATCGCGGTGGCGCTCAACGGCCGGTCGGTGCCGCTGGTCGGTGATGCGCTCGACGCGGTACGAACCGGCGAGAACGTGCTGGCCGTCAGCGCCGACCTCGGCCCGGACGAGCCGGTCGGCTTCGTCGGCCGGCTCGAGGTCTGGTTGGAGGGTCACAAGCCGGTCAGCGTGGATACCGACGGTCGGTGGCGCGCGGTCGAGCGGGCGGCCGAGGGCTGGCAGCTGCCGGGGTTCGATGACGGGGCGTGGCCGCTGGCCGAGTCGGTCGGCGGACATGGGGCGCCACCGCGGGGTCGGGAGCCGGCCAGCTACCGGCCCAGTCCGTATCTGCGCCGGGAATTCACCGTGGAACGGCCGGTCCGGCGGGCCCGTATTTATGCCACCGCGCTAGGCATTTATGAGCTGCAGTTGAACGGCGTAAAAGTCGGCACCGACTATTTCGCGCCGGGCTGGACCGATTACGCCAAACGCCTTGCCTACCAGACCTATGACGTCACCGAAATGCTGGCGCAGGGGGAGAATGCGTTCGGCGCCATTCTCGCCGATGGCTGGTACGCGGGAAACATTTGCTGGCTGGGACAATTCCAGTACGGTCGCGAGCGAATGCTCCGTGCCCAACTCGAGGTCGAATACGACGACGGAACGCGGCTGGTCATCAATACCGACGAGCAGTGGAATTCTGGCATCGGAGCATTGCAATACGCCGATTTGCAGAATGGCGTCGTCGACGATGGTCGGCTTGAACCGGTGGGTTGGTTCCAGCCCGGCTATTCCGGCGCCACCGGTTCGGTCATTGTGGACGGTCCGCCGCATGGCGCGCTGGAAGCGGCGGTGGCGCCGCCGATCCGGGTGCTCGAAGAGCTGCCGGCCCAGTCGGTGCAACGCCGTGAGGATGGCCGGATCTTCGTGGATTTCGGGCAGAATCTGGTCGGCTGGGTCCGGCTGCGGGTTCGCGGAAATGCCGGCGACCGGGTAATTCTGCGGCACGCGGAAATGCTCCAGGCCGATGGCGAGCTCTACACGATCGCCTTGCGCAGCGCCTCCGCGACCGATGAGTACGTGTTGCGCGGTGACGCGGACGGCGAGGTATTCGAGCCGCGATTCACCGTGCACGGATTCCGGTACGTAGAAATCACCGGGTATCCGGGGCAGCTGGCGGCCGAGGATATTGTCGCCCGGGTCGCCTTTGCTGACATGGAGCAGACCGGTGAATTCCATTGTTCGCACCAGGCCCTGGATAAATTGCAGCACAATATCGTCTGGGGCCAGCGCGGCAACTTCCTTTCCGTACCGACCGACTGTCCACAGCGCGACGAACGGCTGGGCTGGACCGGCGACGCACAGGTATTCGCCGGCACGGCAGCGTTCAACTACGACGTGCGCGGGTTTTTCCGCAAATGGCTGACCGACCTCATCGACGCCCAACGCCCCGACGGGGCGGTGACCCATGTCGCGCCGGATGTGCTCAGCCCCGCGATGGCGCTGCGTGATCCCGGCCGTTCCGCCTCGGCGGAGGCCGGCGGCTCGGGGTGGGGTGACGCGATCGAGATCATTCCCCTTGCCCTGCAAGAGGTTTTCGGCGACCGGCGCTTCGTCGAGCAGACATATACGGCCACGACGTACTGGTTGGCCTGGTTGGAGCGCAGCAGCGTCGATTCGGTCCGGTCCAATGCCGTTTTCGGTGACTGGCTGGCCATTACGGCGACGCCGCAGGATTTGGTCGCGACCGCATTCTTCGCCTACGCCGCCCGACTGGCGGCCCAGTCGGCACGGCTGCTCGACCGCGTCGAGGAGGCCGCTCGGTGGGATGAGCTTTTCGTACGTATTCGCGCCGCATTTCGGGCTCGTTTTGTCGAGGGCGGCGGCCGGGTGACGAGCGGGACGCAAACCGCTTATGTGCTGGCGATTCATATCGGCCTGCTGGAAGAGGCCGAATTGCCACGGGCGGCCGGGCATTTGGTCGCCGATTTGGAATCGCGTAATTGGCATCTCACGACCGGATTTCTCGGCACGCCGTACCTGCTCTCGGCGCTGTCCGAGACCGGGCACCTGGACGCGGCGTACCGGCTGTTGTTGCAGGACACCTTCCCGTCCTGGCTCTATCCGGTCGTGCACGGCGACGCGACCACGATCTGGGAACGCTGGGATTCCTGGAGCGATTCGCGTGGTTTCCAGGATCCGGGTATGACCTCGTTCAATCACTACGCTTACGGCGCGGTGGGGGATTGGATCTACCGCAATGTCGGCGGGATCGCCCCGGCCGCGCCTGGTTACCGGAAGATCGTCATCCGGCCGCGGCCGGGCGGCGAGCTTTCCTGGGCCCGTACCTCGTACGAATCGGTCTACGGTCAGATCGCGGTGGCGTGGCGGCACGGTGGCGGTGAATTCAGCGTGGACGTCACGATTCCGCCGAACGCGACGGCCGAGATCTGGGTGCCTACCTCGGATCCGGACTCGATCCGGGAGTCGGATCTTCGGGCGACAGAGGCGCCGGGCGTGCAAGCGGACCGGCAGGACGAGGGCGCCGTTGTGTTCCGAGTCGGCTCCGGGCAGTACGGCTTCCGGTCCGCTTTGGCGTAGCAGCGACGGCAGGAATCGCCGTGCTTTAGCCGTATGGGCAAGTTCGGAGAGTAATTGCCGGTTGCTGTCTGTAAGGAAACGGTAGCGGCGAGTCGTCAGGCATGAGAGGGTGCACGGCATGAACGAGAAGCACCTTCAACTCTGCTCAAGCCCAGAGTGGGCGAAAATGATTGAACAGGAAGCAATTCCGTGGGTTCTGGACGGCGTTGATCTCGGCGATGATCTGATCGAGGTCGGCCCCGGACCGGGCGCTGCCACGGACGTTCTGCGCCATAGAGTTAAACGCCTGACGGCAGTTGAATATGATCAACAAATCGCCACCGAGTTGGCGGTGCGCATGGCCGGCACGAATGTCGATGTGGTACGCGCCGATGCGACCAGATTGCCGTTCGATGATGCCCGGTTCAGTGGGGCGGCATCATTCACGATGCTGCATCACGTGCCGACCGAGGACCTGCAGAACACGTTGTTCGCCGAGTTACGCCGGGTATTACGCCCGGGGGCGGCACTGGCCGGCTCGGACAGTCTGGACAGTCCGGAATTCCGCGAGCTGCATGAGAATGACGTCTGCACGCCGCTCAACCCGGCCACTCTCGCCGGCCGGTTACACGACGCCGGATTCGCCGAAGTAGACGTGGAAACTCACGACGTGGGTGCGATTCGGTTTGTCGCCCGAACAGCCCGTCATTAGAAATCCGCGAAGATAACGGCAATGAGGGCGTGTTGCTTGAGTCCTCGGCCTGCTCGGTGCCAGGACTCAAACAACACGCCCTCATCGCAGCGAGCGTGACACCAGGGTGCTTTTTGCTGGGTATTTCAGCACCCTGGTGTCACGCTCGTGGCACATAAGGCCGGACGGCGGGCCGACTCAGTCGCCGACCCGCCGACCCAGCCAGATCAGCTAGGCGGCTTGGTCCTGCATCCGTTCCCCGACGATATGGCCGTCGTGCACAGTGACCACCCGGTCCACCCACTGCAGCGACTGCGGCCGGTGCGCGATCACGATCGTCGTGCGTCCGGCCGAGACGACCCGCATGGCCCGGTTGACCTGACCCTCGCTGGCCAGATCCAGGTTGGACGTCGCCTCGTCCAGGATCAGGATCGACGGGTCGACCAGCAACGCCCGGGCCAGACACAGCAGCTGTCGCTGACCGGCCGAAAGCGACCGACCGCGTTCCTGCACCACGTGCAGATAACCACCGTGTAATTGGGTGATGAATTCATGCGCGCCTACCGCGCGGGCCGCGGCCTCCACCATGGCGTCGGTGGCATCCGGCCGCCCGTAGGCGATGTTGTCGCGAATGGTCCGCGAGAACAGGAACGGCTCCTGCGGCACATATCCCAATTGCCGACGGAATCCCACCAGATCGAACGAGGGCAGCGGCGCGCCGTCCACGAGCACCTGGCCTCCCGTCGGGTCGTAGAACCGGGTCATCAGCTTGGCGATCGTCGATTTCCCAGCACCGGTCTGACCGACGAACGCCACCCGCTGGCCGGCCGGAATTTCCAGGTCGACCTGCTTCAGCGCGGGCGCCCGGACCCCGGCGTACTGCAAGGTCACGCCCTGCAGGGTGATGTCGCCGCGCAGCTTGTCCGGCTGCTCGGGCTCCTGCGCGTCCGGTGTGGACGTTGTCTGGGCCAGCACATTCTTGATCCGGGCCAACCCGACCTTCGCCCGCTGGTAGACGTCGAACACCGCGGACAGCTGCTGGATCGGCGCGAACACCTGGGCCAGATAAAGCAGAAACGCCAGCAGACCGCCGATCGCGAGCGATCCGTTGCCGACCAGATGGCTACCGACGAACAGCGTGCCGGCGATCGCGAGCACCGACAGCAGATCGATGATCGAGACGTACAACGACGTGGTACGCAATGCCGTGTCGCTCTCGAACCGCTGCTGGTCGGCCAGGGTGCGGTACCGCTCCAGGTTGACGTCCTCGCGGACGAACGCCTGGGTGATCCGGACACCGGCGATGCTCTCCTGCAGTACGGAGTTCATCGCCGACATCTTTTCCCGCGCCCGGTCGTACGCCGGACCCGCGGTACGGCGGTACCAGATCGTCGCGATCGCGGCCGGCGGCACCACACACAGCACGACCAACGCCAATTCGACGTTGAGAATGAACAGCACCAACGCCATTCCAATACACGTCACCACCGCGACCAGGGCGTTGATCAAACCGACCTGGAAAAGCTGGGAAACGGTATCGACGTCGCTGGTCATCCGGGTCATGATCCGGCCGGCCTGGGTGCGGTCGTAGAAGTCCACGCCGAGCTTCTGCAAATGCGCGAATATCCTTACCCGCAAGGCGAAAAGCAGCCGTTCAGTGGTCCGCGATGTCCACAGTGTTGTGATCCACAGGTCCCACCAGTCGATCAACGCGACGCCGAAATACGCGGCACACGCGCCGATCAACACCATGCTCGAATGCGACACCAATGCGGCATCGACGCCGTCCCGTACCAACAGCGGTCCGACCAGTGAGGCGACCGCATCGATCAGCACCAGCAACAGGCCGATGGCCAAGGGCTTCCAATGTGGACGGAGGAATGCGGCCAGCCGGAAACCCTCGCTCTGATCGGCTTCGGTCTGCGGATCGATCTCCGGTGCGTCCACCACTGGCGGCAGCGCCCGCACCGCGGCCAAGAGCTCCGGCGTCGGCGGGTCACCGATACTCGGCAGGTCGGCCAGCTCGACCGGTGCCCACGCCTCGGCGGTCACATGATCGGCCGGCTCGAAATTCTCAGCGCCCTCGGCCTCATTCGCGGTGTCACCGAAAAGCCGGTTATACAGCGGAGAATTGGTCAGCAATTCATCGTGCGAACCCTCGCCGACGACCCGGCCCTCATCCAGCAGAATGACCCGGTCGGCCAGCTTCACCGTGGATTCCCGGTACGCCACGATGATCGTGGTACGGCCCGAAATCAGCGCCGCCAGGTTGTCGTGGATTTCCTTCTCCACCCGTACGTCCACCGCTGAGGTGGCGTCGTCGAGAATGAGAACGTCCGGGTCGGCCAGCAGCGCCCGCGCCAACGCGATCCGCTGCCGCTGGCCGCCGGAGAGGGCCAGACCCTCTTCGCCGACCTGGGTTTCGTACCCCTCCGGCAACGAATCCACGAATTCGTCAATTGCCGCCGCATGGGCCGCCGCCTGAATTTCGGCGTCGGTCGCATCCGGCTTGGCGTAGGCGATATTCGCCGCGATCGTGTCCGAGAAAAGGAAGCTGTTTTCGAACACAATTCCGGTACGGGACCGCAACGTCGGCATTTTCCAGTCGCGGACGTCGGTCCCCTCGATGGTGACCGCGCCGCCGGTGACGTCGCGCAGTCGCAGGATCAACTGCAGCGCGGTCGATTTTCCGGCTCCCGACGGCCCGACGATGGCGACGGTCTCGCCGGCCTTGATGTCCATGGACAGGTTCTGCAGCACCGGCCGATCGCTGTCCGGATAGCTGAACGACACGTCGTCGAACCGCACGCCACCGCCGGTGCGCTCGGGCTCAACCGCGTCCGGGGACTCGGTCACCCGGGACTTGAGCGCCAGCAGCTCGGCGATGCGTTCAGCGCCGGAGCGGGCCAGCGGACCCATGGTGACGATCATCGACAGACCGCGGGTCGAACCGGTGAGGTCGGCCAGGTACCCGGCGAAGGCCAGGAACGTACCAACGGTGAGGTGGCCGTGCAGGGCCAGCCAGCCACCGAGCAGCAGCACGCCGACCTGACCGAGCAGCGGCGCGGCCTGCAGGTGAGCCAGAAACGGGGCCCGGGTCCGGATGGCCCGCACCCGGGCGCCGAACATCGCGGTCAGCCGCCGCACGAAGCGGTCGAATTCGCCAGCCTCCTGGCCGAATCCCTTCACCACGCGGACACCGGTGACGGCCTCTTCGACCACCGTCATCATTTCGGCCTCGCGCTGCTGGGAATCCCAACCGGCGGCGTACACCTTCTGGCGCATCCGGCGGGTCAGCACGAAAACAATGACCAGCACGACCGCGACCATCGCCGCCAGCTTGCCCGAGAGCACCGCCATGATGCCGACTGCGAAAACGACTTTCAGCAGGTTGCCGACCAGGATGGGCAACCAGCTGACCATCTGCTGGACCAGCATCAGGTCCGAATTCGCCCGCGAGACCAATTGACCGCTCTGCAGGTGGGAGTGCCCGGCGGCATCCAGCCGCTGCAGGTGGTCATAGAGGTCGCAGCGCAGATCGAACGCGACGCCCAGGGAAATACGACCACCCTGATAGCGCCAGATCGCGGCGGTCACGAACCGCGCCACACCCAGCCCGACCAGGGCCAGAACCCACGGGACGAGCGGGGCGGTGTGGGCCAGAATCGAATCGTCGATGACGACCTTCTGTGCCAACGGGACCGACACGACCGCGCCCATCCACAGGACGGAAGCGATAATTGTGCCGATCAGCTGCCCGCGATAGCGCCAGACGTACGGCGCCAGCCAGCGCAGCCAGGCATTCTTCTCACCGACCCCCGAATGGGCGGGCTTTTCCGGTGGGGTAGTCCGAGTAACCGGTTGGGAACGCGGGGCGGTCACGACGGTGCGTGGTTCCGCATCGCTCCGCACGGTGCTCACTGGGATTTCACTTCCTGCCGACGGCAGCGCACGACGCACTTAGGGCAGGGCAGGGCGATGACACGGCGCGACGCACCCCGCCGTCGGCGGGTTTAGCGTCCGGGTGGTCGGCCGATCCGGCCTATTAGTGTGGAGTGACGACCGTCAGGCGGGCACCCAAACCCGAGTGGCTCGGGCGGGTGCGGACAGTGATGTCGGGACGACGACAGTTGGGGCTCGGCACGGTCAGCCGGTGGATCGGCATTAGCCGCTCACGTTCCTCTCGAACGTGGGGTTGGTCAGGAAAGTGCGCAACTATGCGCACGTTAAGAAAGCGTACCGACATATCCGGCCGGTCGCAAAAATGAATCGGTGCCGGCGTAGTGGCCTACACCACGTTCGCCTGGGATCGTTCTCATATGGCGGGTTCTGACAACGTTTGCCGACAATGATTGTGCTGAACAGCCTTGCGGCCGCGGCGGCCGATTGGTTGCCTGAATATCAAACTCACCCCAGCCGACATCGTTGTCGCTCCCGACCGCCAGCCAGCTGCGCTGGGCTCGGGTAACAGCCGATGACCGCCCGGGCCGCAACCCACCCGGCCGGCATCGGACAGTTGGCCATTTTCCGGGCCGTTCAGGGTTGACGCCCCCATCGGCGGTTCGTACAGTGCTGACTCTGAATCGTTTCATGGTGGCCTCTTACGCGGGTCCGATCCGGGCTCGATGCGCAGGAGGTCGGCCGCGCCCGCCATAAGGACTGGTGATGTTCCGGCACCACGTGCCGGGGTGAGGAAGGCAGCGATGGGGTCCTCTGATGCAGTCAAGGCAGCGTTGAAGCAACAACGTATTGAGACCCCTTCGTGGGCCTACGGAAATTCCGGCACCAGATTCAAGGTATTCGCGCAGCCCGGCGTGCCGCGCACCCCGTACGAGAAGATCGCCGACGCCGCTCAGGTGCACACCTACACCGGCGTCGCGCCCAGCGTCGCGATCCATATTCCGTGGGACGCGGTGGACGACTACGCCGAGTTGGCCAAGCACGCGCAGCAGTTGGGCATTCGCATCGGGGCGATCAACCCGAACACGTTCCAGGATGACGACTACAAACTCGGCAGCGTCTGCCACCCCGATGCCGCGGTGCGCCGCAAGGCCACCGACCACCTGCTCGAATGCATCGAGATCGGCCAGCAGACCGGCTCGGACCTGTTGTCGATCTGGCTGGCCGACGGCACCAACTACGCCGGCCAGGACTCGATGCGGGACCGGCAGGAGCGGTTGCACGAAACGCTGGCCGAGACCTACGCGGCGCTGCCGAGCGGAATGCGGATGCTGCTGGAGTACAAATTCTTCGAGCCGGCCTTCTACCACACCGACGTGTGCGACTGGGGTGTCTCGTACAGCCACTGTCTGCGCCTCGGCGAGCAGGCCCAGGTCTTGATCGACACCGGCCACCACGCGCCGGGTACGAATATCGAATTCATCGTGGCATTGCTGCTGGGCCAGGGCCGGTTGGGCGGCTTCCATTTCAATTCGCGGAATTTCGCCGACGACGATCTGATCGTCGGGACGGCCGATCCATTCGAGCTGTTTCTCATCATGAACGAGATCGTGGACGCCGGTGAGCTGGCCCGCGGTGTCGCGTTCATGCTCGACCAGTGCCACAACCTCGAACCGAAGATCACCGCCGAGATCCGTTCGATCATGAACGTTCAGGAAGCGACCGCCAAAGCGCTTCTGGTGGATCGGGAAGCGTTGCGGGTAGCCCAACGTAGCGGAGAGGTGTTGGAGGCGCACAGCGTGCTTATGGACGCCTACAACACCGATGTACGGCCGCTGCTGGCCGAGGTCAGAACCGAGATGGGGCTTGATCCGGATCCGGTGGCCGCATTCAAGCGTTCGGGTTATCTGGAAAAGGTTGTCGAGGAGCGGGTCGGCGGGTCGGCCATGGGCTGGGGTGCCTGAATCAGCTGCTGAATCGACGCCGTAGGAATCAACCCCTAGGACCCAACCCCCTCGGAATCAACTCCGGAATCACCGCTGGAATCAACTCCGGAATTGACTCCGCTCCGCACGTGCGCTCGTACGGTCTGTGATCGCCAGTGCCTTGTCGTGCCTGTTTGTCGGATAATGTTATCGAGCTGATACGGCCGCCGGATTCCCGGCGGCCGTATCTGCTTGCGAGGCTGGATTCTGGCGACCGGCGACCCGCCTTAACGAGGTCGTTAGCCGTTGAAACTGCTTGTAGGACGGCACTTTTCCCGTTTAGTCAAGAGTCGAAGACAGTCGAAATCTTTCGTCGAGGTAGTGGATCGTGTAGGAAGCAGGCCCACGCTCACGTCGTGCGGCCATCCCAAATAGACCCGGAATGACGTGGTGTCAACATCTTGACGTTGCCGGCAGAACACCTTACGGTTTCTGCATTGAAACGAATCATTTCGTATCTCCCAACCTGATCCAGTATGAGGCGGCAGCCATGGGCCAGAGCCTGAGCCAAGCAACGATCGGCCACGAAGAGTCGGTGGGAGTGGTGCGGGAGCCCTATGCGGTGCGGTCCCGCCAATGGGCGGGACATGAGCGTCGTCCCCGCCTGGTCGCCACCGCCGAGGGAAGTACCGCAGAGACAGGTGGACTCAACGCTGCGGATATCCACCTCCTTGGCCTGTTGGCCGAGGGCCTGCCGCTTGAAGCGGTCGGGCGTCGACTGGATCTGTCCGACCGGACAATCCGCCGCCGGGCCCGGTCCGTGTGCGACCGGATCGGCGTCAGGGCGCCGATCCAGGCGGTCGCCTGGGCCGCGCGACGCGGATTGATCTAACGGCAATTCGTCGCTCCACTCCGGACTGTGGTTCGGATCGGCGTGACCACTTAACCGGTCGATCAGATCCTGGGTGACCAGCGCCGGTCGCCGCAACCCCCCACAGTGGAATCATCGGCAAAGAAACGCCCGCCGGGAACGGCGGGCGTTTCGCATTTCCGGAAACCTTGGCGAGGATCCCGGAAGTCGGTATGGGAACCGAATGGTGAGCATTCCGGAATCGAATACCGGCGGTGCGTTGCGGACAGCGCACCGCCGGTATTAATCAGGACTTCTGCAGCGCCTGCTCGAACTCGTGCCGGATCTGATCGCCGCCGCCGCTCTTCCAGGACGAAACCGCGTCATCCCACGACGAGAGCGGCTTGTGTCCCTGCATGATCGCGTTCTGCGCGTCGATCATGTCCTGATAAAGCTTGGCCCACTTACGCGCGTAAGTATCGGAGTAGACCGACTGCGTCGGGTTGGCCACCGACTTGGGCAGGAACACCTTCTCGAACTCGTAGGCGTCCTTTGTGGCCTGTGTGTACTGGCCGGACAGTACGGACGGGCCCTGCGAGAGGTATCCGGTCGACAGGTTGATCTCGGTGTTACCGAGTGTTGTCCGAACCGGAATACCGTTCTGCATCTTGTAGTGCACGCCAGGCAGGCCATTGCCCAGGAACATGGACTCCTGGGTGCCGAACGGGGCCGCGATCCAGTTGGCCACCCGCAGTAGTTCCTTCACCCGGGCGTCGCTGCCCTTCTTGATCGCGGTGATGCTGAAGTCGAGGTTGCCCTGCCAGGTGACGGCCTTCGAACCGGAATCGAAGTTCGGCGGTAGCAGGCCGCTGATCGTGAACGACTTGCCGGCCACGTTCTGCTGGTAGAAGCCGGGCCAGGCGGTGTAGTTGTCGTAGTGCATCAACGCGTTGCCGGCGTTGAACCACTGCTTCAGCGACGTCGTGTTGTTCTGCACGAACGAGTCGGGGTGCACGTAGCCGGCCTTGACCAGCGTGGTCACCGCACTGATCGCCTGCTTGGTTTCCGGCGCCTCGTAGATGCTGACGAGCTTGCCGTCCTTCAACTGCCAGGTGTTCGGGCAACCCAGCATCTGTTGTACGAAAGACAGCGGCGCGCTGGCCAGCGCCCAGCGGTTGTGCCGCAGGTCAGTCAATTCCTTGCACAGCGCTTTGAATTCGGCAAAGCTCGCCGGGTTGGCGTTCACGCCCATTGGCTTGATCAGGTCGTCCCGCCGATAGAGCATCGTGCCCATCCTGGAGCGCGGGATCGGCAGCGCATAGATCCCACCGTTGAAGACGGTGGATTTCCAATAATCGGCAGGAATATTGGCTAGATACGGATAATCCGCGACGGCGTTACCAGAAAGATACTTGGTCAGGTCCTGGCATTTGGCCGCCAACATGGCGGGTAGTTCGGATACCTGCCCGTAGATCTGCAGGAAATCGGGGAGATCACCACCGGCGATCGTGGTTGCCAGCTTGGAGACGTAATCGATGATGGGCACGATCGTCAGATTCAGCTTGACGCCGAGCCGATCATTCAACGCCTGCCAGTAGCGGTTCCGGCTGACCGGTGGCGGCGGGTCGGTGTAGCTGATGACCAGCGCGGAAACCGAACCGCCATTACCCGGTTTCTCCTTGATCCCGCGCACGGGATTGGCCGGGAACTTCAGGTAACCGTCCTGCACGCCCAACGTCGGATCACCCGGCAGATCCGGCTTTACCGAGGCGAACGGGTGCAGGGTCGGCAACTTGACCTTGGTATTCGCCTCGTTGCTGTCCTTTTTCGAGCTGCCATTTCCGCAGCCGCTCAGCAGGGTTCCGGCCCCGCCGGCCAGCGCCGCCGTGCCGGCCACCCCGCGGAGAAATCCACGCCTATCCAACCCGCTGCTGCCGCCGGTCATCGGAGCGCCGCCCGACTGAGCCGACGCCGCCTGAGACATCGGCGAATTTCCGGTCCGCGGCGGACTTTGCACGTCATGATGTCGCCTCCCAGCCTCCGGAATTTCTGTCTGTGGCTCAGGCCACACCGCAGGGTAAGCGCTTTCCTAAACGAAGGCAATGCTTGAGAGAGTTTTTATCTTCGGCCTACCGCTGCGTGCGGTTGTTCGGTAAGTTCTCGCATCAGTTGTTCGCACACCCTCGATATCGGGAGTGGCGTCATGGCGTTCACACCAGCCGATCGGAAATTTCCACCGGATAGCGTTGCGGCGGTCGAGCCGGACGCGGCCCGGCTCCCGCGGGCAAATCCGCGCGAGGTTGCCTATTTGCTGCGGCAGGCGCCGGCGGCCTGGCCGCAATTTGCCACCGTAGCGGATCGCGCCGCCTGGCAGGCGATCGCGGACCGGCTCGGGCCGGCCGAGGTGGAGCGTCTGGTCGCGGCCGCCACCGCCCATGTGGGGGAGCCGATCCCGGAATTGCGTTCCAGCCAGTGGCGGGCCTTTGTTCGTACCGGCGACCGTAATGGCTACCAGCAGCCCTGGTACGCCCGGCGCAACGCGTTGGCCGATCTGCTGATCGGATATTCCCTGCAGCCGGACGAACAACTGCTGGATGCCATCGTCGATGTGGTGTGGGCGGTGTGCGAGGAGACGTCGTGGTGTTTCCCGGCCCACGACCGCAAGGAATTCCCGGACCCGGCGCAGCCGGTGGTGGACCTGTTCGCCAGCCTGACCGCGGTCGGGCTGGCCGAGTTGGCCCACGTTCTCAGGCCCGTGCTGCCTGAGCCGGTGGTGACGCGGATCGAGAATTCCGTTCAGGAACGGGTGATCACGCCGTACGTGGAGCTCGACACCTGGCATTGGATGTACGCCGCTCCCGGGCGCGGGCTGAATAACTGGACCGCGGTCTGCACCTTCGGCTCGGCCGGCGCGGCCTGTTATCTGGAACGCGACGAGGACCGGCTGGCCACGATTCTGTGCAAGGCGGCCCGGTCGATGGAGGAATATCTGGAGGGATTCGACCCGGACGGCGGGACCAGTGAAGGCACCGGGTACTGGGGTTTCGGGTTCGGTTCGTTCTGTCAGCTGGCCGATATCGTCGCCCGCCGAACCGGCGGCACCTGGGACTGGTTGACGGCGCCGATCGTGCGGCGGGTGGCCGAATTCCCATTGCGGTCGCGCCTGACCATCGATTCCTGGCCCAACTTCTCCGACTCCGACGTCGACGTGCATTTCGCCGGGCCATTGCTGCTGGATCTCGGCCGTCGATTCGACCTGCCCGACCTGCGGGCGGTGGCCGATACACCGGCCGCGAGTTGGGATGGGAGTTCGGGGAATTCCGCGATAACCGGCATGCTGCGTTCGGTCCATGCCGAGCGGTCCGGTACCGGCGAGAGCGCGCTGCCGGTGCCGACCGAACACTCGAGCTGGTTCAGCGGACTGCATTGGCTGCTGTCACGGGTTGATTCGGTCGATCCGAATACGTTGGCGGTCGCGGTCAAGGGCGGTCACAACGCGGAAATGCACAACCAGAACGACATCGGTTCGCTGATCATCCGCTCGGGCGGAGAAAATCTCGTGGTGGATCCGGGCCGGGGACTGTACACACGCGATTACTTCAACCAGCACCGGTACGAGCATTTCGTCAACCGTTCGTTCGGGCATTCGGTCCCGCGGCCGGCCGGCGTCGAGCAGGAACCGGGCGCGCGCTATCACGCGGAAGTGCTCGACCTGACGCGTACGTCCGATGTGGACAGTGTGCGCTATGACTTGACGTCGGCCTACCCGGAATCAGCCCAGCTCCGTTCCCTGCACCGCACGGTCGAGTTGCACCGGGACGACCCGCAGGTACGGGTTGTCGACGAATTCGCGTTTGCCGAGCCGGCGGTGGCCGAGACCGCGTTCGTGACATTCGCGGCCGTGCAGGTCAAGGAAAATGTGGTATCGCTGGCGGGCGACCGGGCCAAGGCGACCTTGGAAGTGCCGGCCGATGCGGTGGTTGAGCTACACGACGAGAAGATTGCCTTGTCCTCGGGACCGGCCGACGTCACCCGGATCGCGGTCCGTTCCGCCGCCACGGTAGGCGAAGCGACGTTGGCGGTGACCTACCGGCCGGAATAAAAAGGCATCAGCCGAAAAGCTTGCGGTGCCGGTCGAGAACCGTACGTACGGTTTCCTCGGCCGGTGCCGACCAGATTTCCTCGTTGAAGATCTCCACCTCGACAAAACCGTCGTACCCGGCCGAATAAGCGGCGTCGACCAGCCGCCGGTTGTCGATGTGCCCGTCGCCGACGTGCCCGCGCCCGAGCAGTACGCCGGCCGGCAGCGGGGTGATCCAGTCCGAGATCTGCACCGCCGCGATCCGGCCGGCGGCGCGGGCGATCTGGCGTTCCACCTCCGGATCCCACCAGACGTGGTAGCTGTCCACGACGACGCCAACCTGGTCGGCCGGGAATTGCGCGGCCATGTCAATTGCCTGGCCGAGCGTCGAAATCACGCCCCGGTCGGAGCAGAACATCGGGTGCATTGGCTCGATGGCCAGCCTTACGCCGTGCTGCGCCGCGTACGGTGCCAGTGCCGCAATTTCGTCCAGCACCTGGGACCGGGCCCCGATAATGTCCTGCGATCCGGCCGGCAGCCCGCCGCAGACCAGGACCAGAACCGCACAGCCGATCGCCGCCGATTCCTCCACGGCCCGGCGATTGTCGTCTCGGCCGCCATCCGCGGCGGTGAAGAAACCGCCACGGCACAAGCTGGTTACGGTCAGCCCGGCATCCTCGATCAGCTGCTTCGCCTGGGCCGTACCGGTTTCGGCCAACCGGTCCCGCCAGACGCCGATCCCGGTAATTCCCGCATCGGCGCAACCGCGGACCGTTTCGGCGAGCGTCCAGTATTTCGTGGTGGCCTGATTGAGCGACAACGGCCGGTTCACGCCTGCCACCCCGCGGTGGCCAGAAATGCGCACATCCGCGTCACGGCCAGATCCGGATCGGGCAGCACGCCGGCGGCATCGGCCAACCGGAACAGTTCGACCAGATGTGGCACCGAGCGGGCCGACTGTCGGCCGTCGACCATCACGAAATGCGACTGATGCCCGGCCAACCAGGAAATGAACGTGACCCCGGTTTTGTAATGGAATGTCGGTGCCGCGAAACAGAGCCGGGCCAGCGGCACCGTCGGGGCAAAGGTCGCCTCGTACGCCTTGAGATCGTTGTTATCCAAGGCTTGTAGCGCGGTCGCGGCTGCCACCGCTATCGGGTCGAAAATGCCCAACAAGGCGTCGCTGTGACCGGCCGAGTCACCCTGAATAAGGTCCGGGTAATTGAAATCGTCGCCGGTATAAAGTCGCACCCCAGCCGGAAGTCGCCGGCGCAGGGCGATTTCACGGTCCGCGTCGAGCAGGGAGACCTTGATTCCGCGAATCCGGTCGGCGTGCCGGTTTATCAACGACACCACGGAATCGGTGGCCTCATCCAGATCGCTCGACCCCCAGTAGCCCTCCAGCGCCGGGTCGAACATCGAGCCGAGCCAGTGCAGGATGACCGGCTCGCTGACTCGACGCAGGATCGCGTCGTACACCCGCTGGTAGTCAATGGGTTCGGTCGCGACCGTGGCCAGGGCCCGGCTGGCCATGAGCACCACGCCGGCGCCGGACTCCTCGATCAACTCCACCTGTTGCAGATAAGCGTCAATGACGGTCTGCAGGTCCTCCGGCGTCTCGGTCAACTGGTCCGTTCCGGCCCCGCAGACCAGCCGACCACCGGTGGCCTTTGCTTCCGCGCCTGACCGTCGGATCAGCTCCGCGGTCGTCGGCCAATCCAACCCCATCCCGCGCTGCGCTGTGTCCATCGCGTCGGCCACGCCCAGACCCAAGCTCCACAGGTGACGGCGGAAGGCCAGCGTCGCGTCCCAGTCCAATCGGGCCGGCTGTCCGGGCGTGTTGTCGGCCATCGGGTCGGCGATGACGTGCGCCGCGGCAAATACTTCCCGCGTCCGCGCCGGTCCGATCACGGCGGGCGTCGGCAGCGGTTCGCGTAGCCGGTGCACTCCGGTGGGTAGCCGAATGGCGGCCGTCATGTGAATAGTCTCCGTCCCGACCTTTACAGGGTGATTTCCGGAACCGGGATCCGGCGCCCCTCGCGCCAGGATTGTGCACCGAGTTCGGCCAACTGCACGCCCTTGGCGCCTTCCAGCAGATCCCAGGGGAACGGCGCATCCTCCGCGACGTGGCGCAGAAAACGCTCCCATTGCACCCGGAATCCATTGTCGAAATGCTCGTTGTCCGGCACTTCGTACCACTGCGACCGGAAATCCTCGGTTGCCGGCAGATCGGGATTCCACACCGGTTTAGGCGCCATCGCCCGATGCTGCACCCGGCACCGGCGCAAGCCCGCGACAGCGCTGCCTTCCGTACCGTCCACATGGAACTCGACCAACTCGTCCCGGAAGACCCGCGTCGTCCACGACGAATTGATCTGGGCGACGATGCCGCCCTCCAACTCGAAGATGCCGTACGCCGCATCGTCAGCCGTGGCCGCGTACTCCTTGCCGCTCTCGTCCCACCTGGTCGGGATATGCGTCGCCGCCTGGGCATAAACGGAACGGACCGGCGCGATGATGTGATCGAGCACGTACCGCCAGTGACAGAACATGTCGCTGACGATGCCGCCGCCGGTTTCGGCCCGGTAATTCCACGAAGGACGCTGCGAGGACTGCCAGTCGCCCTCGAAGACCCAGTAACCAAACTCACCCCGTACCGAAAGGATCCGGCCGAAGAAACCGCCGTCGACCAACCGGCGCAGTTTGAGCAATCCGGGCAAAAAGAGTTTGTCTTGCACGACGCCATTTCGGACGCCGGCCTCGTGGGCCAGCCGGGCCAGTGAAAGCGCTTGCTCGGTCGATTCGGCAATCGGCTTCTCGGTGTAGATTGCTTTGCCAGCTGCTATCGCGGCCTTGATGGCCGGCTCGTGCGCCGCGGTGATCTGGGAGTCGAAATAGATATCAACGTCCTCGCGGGCGAGTGCTTCCTCCAGCGATGTCGTCCAATTGTCCAGTCCGTGCCGCTCCGCGATGTCGCGCAACTTGCGCTCATTGCGGCCAACCAGAATCGGCTCCGGCCACAGCCGAGTGCCGTCGGCCAAGGGGATTCCGCCCTCATCGCGGATGGCGAGAATGGACCGTACGAGATGCTGGTTGTAGCCCATCCGGCCGGTCACGCCGTTCATGGCAATGCCGACGCGCTTACGGCTCATGGTCGTTCTCCGCTCAGGAAGGCGCCCGGGCCGGACTTCCGGCGAAGCGGCTGGTTGACGACGGTCATCGACACCCCCGGCACGGCGCGTGGTAGGAAAGCGCTTTCCGCACTAAGGTATTGCCATGTCCACACTGCGGTCAAGCCGCGCCCGTAGCCACCCCGGCGCGCCGGTGACGCTGGCGCACGTCGCCGCCCGCGCCCAGGTGTCGCTGGCGACCGCATCGCGCGTGCTCAACGGGAGCGAACGCACCGTGGGTGAGGAACTGCGCGAGCGGGTCATGGCCGCCGCGCTGGAGCTGCGATATGCCTCACACGGGCCGGCTCAGGCGCTGGCGCGGGCCACGACATCGATCGTCGGGCTGATCGTGCACGATGTCCGCGACCCGTACTTCGCCGCGATTGCGGCCGGCGCGATGCGGGTGGCACGCGAGGACAACCTGATGGTCATGCTGGCCAGCACGTTCCGCGATCCCGAACTGGAACTGGATTACCTGGAACGGTTGCGGGTGCAACGGGCCCGCGCGGTCCTGCTGGCCGGAAGCGGCAACACCAGTCGTTCCTTCACCCAGCGGCTCGGGGAGAGCGCCCGGGCGTTCGAGGATGGCGGTGGCCGGATCGCGTGCGTCAGCCACCACGGCGTGTCGATGGACGCGATCCTGTTGGACAACCGGCAGGGCGGCCGGGACATCGCCCAACTGCTGCTCGACCTGGGCCATCGCGACATCGGTATCGTCACCGGTCCCTCCCAGCTACTCACCGTCCGGCATCGGCTCGACGGAGCCCGGGAGGCGCTGGCCGACGCCGGTGTGCCGCTGCCGGATTCGGCGATCGCGTTGGGGGACTTTTCCCGCGAAGGCGGGCGCGACGCGGCGATCCGCCTGTTGGAGGCCTCGCCGAAGATCACCGCGATCTTCGCGTTGAACGACCTGATGGCCCGCGGGGTGCTGATGGCGTTGGAGGCGACTGGCCGGCGGGTACCGGAGGAGATTTCGGTGGTCGGGTTCGACGACCTGCCGGTCGCCGAAGACACCTCGCCGCGGTTGACGACGGTACGGCTGCCGCTGGAGGAGATCGGCGCGCGGGCCATGCGGATGGTGCTCGAACCGGCCGGGGAGCGTCGGCGGATCGAACGGATCAGCGGTGAGGTCGTGCTGCGGGAGAGTACGGGTCCGGCCCCGCGTCGCCGCCGTTCGTAGTCTTTGTTCGCGGTCGGCTGAGTCGATCGGCGGCTGTTGCTCAGTTGGTGTTGGCTGTGTTGGCCAGCGCTTGGATTGGGCTCATGCTGACCGCCGATCGCCGCGCTTGATCATGATCGTGATGCCGTACGCAACAAATATGCGTACGAAATTCATCATGATCGTGAACTTGTGGGCGAGTGCGGTGCGATTAGTGGCGGGCTGGGCGACTCTGCGCGGCTGCGGTTGGCGTCCGGCCGGGTCAACCGTGATCGTGAGTGGATTCGGTACCAAATCCACTCACGATCAAGGAACGAGCGGGGAAGAGCGGACGGCTTAGTGGCGCGGCGAGCGGGGACTGCACGGAGCGGGTCCGCGCGCTTGCTGGCTTGGTCGCGCGACGTTGCGTCCGGTCGCGTCGATTTGCTGACTGCGCTGGAAAGCGCTTGCCCAATTGCCGTACGGTTTAGTCCATTCCTATTGACCGGAGGAAATCCGCGATGGTGAGCAGACCGCGTACGGTCCTGGCGATGCAGCCCACGTTGCCCGACCAGCTTTTCGACCAAGCATCCTGGGATCGCCTGGCGGACGTGGTGCAATTCGATCGCGACGTGGTGCTGACCGATTACGGCACGGCCGAAGCCAAAGCCGCGCTGGCCGAAGCCGAAATCCTGCTCACCTGCTGGGGCGCGCCGGCCGTTGACACCGCCGCGCTCGACATCGCCCCACGGCTCAAGGCGATCGTGCACGCGGCCGGGTCGATCAAGGGTCTGGTCGAACCACCATGCTGGGAACGCGGAATTGTCGTGTCCAGCGGGGCCGACATGAACGCGGTGCCGGTGGCCGAATACACCGTGTCCATGATTCTGCTGGCCGGCAAGCGGGTCTTCGCCGCCGCCTACGCCTACCACCGGGCCGGCGCGCGTCCGGCCAAACCAACCAAAGAACTCGTGACCGGCAATTTCCGCCGCACCGTAGGCATTGTCGGCGCGTCCCGGGTCGGCCGCCGGGTCCTGGAATTGCTGGCGCCGTTCGACCTGACGCTGCTGGTGTACGACCCATACCTGGATCCGGCCGACGCCCGGGCGCTCGGCGCCGAGTCGGTCAGCTTGGCCGAGCTGTGTGCCCGGTCGGAGATCCTGAGCCTGCACGCACCGAACATCCCGGCCACCCGGCATATGATCGGCGCGGCCGAGCTGGCCGCCCTGCCCGATGGCGCCACCGTGATCAACACGGCCCGTGGCGCAATCCTGGACCACGACGCGTTGCTGGATGAGCTACGAGACGGGCGGATCAGCGCGATCCTCGACGTCACTGAGCCCGAGCCGTTGCCGGCCGATTCGCCCTTCTACGACCTATCCAATGTGCTGATCACCCCGCATGTCGCCGGTGCGCTCGGAGTCGAGATTCGTCGGCTGGGGGAGTCGGCGGTGCAAGAGGTGGAACGGTACGTACGCGGCGAGCCGTTGCGGCACGAGATTCACGCAGCCGACGTGCCGATCATCGCCTGAGTCCAGAGCCCCGCAAGAGCCACAGGGGCCGAGCCAGAGCCCAGGCCGCGAGGAACCAGCCAGAGCCGCAAATTCGGTTGGTACGCGGGGCGTTCATCGGTAACGTCCACATCACCTACGAGCGAGAGGAGCCGACCGTGCCCAGTGTCGTTGCCGCGCGCGTTCAGTTCGTCCTCGCGCTCGCCTCCGAACCGCCCATCGAATAGGCGGCCGGTCGCCAGCGCGCCCGTCAAACCGGAGTTCTGGTGACCACAGTGAATAATGCTTTAACCGATCTCGGCTGGAGCGTCGCGCTCGCCGAGCAACTACCTACCGATGCCATTCCCGCGCGTGTGTGCCGTATCGACCGCGGCGGCGCCGTCGTACTGACCGAAGACAATCAACTGAGCCTGCCAATAGCCGGCCGAATTCTCGCCGACGGAGAACAACTCGCGGTCGGTGACTGGGTTGCAACAAGCAACGGTCGAATCGAAGCGATTCTGCCGCGTAGCACGGTATTGCGCCGGGCCGATGTCTCCGGTGCGGCCCAGGAACAAATCGTCGCCTCCAATGTGGACGTTATTTTCGTAGTGGCCTCATTGGACGGTCAATTACGCGGATCGCGGCTGGAGCGGTATCTGACATTCGCCTGGACTTCCGGCGCCGAGCCGGTCGTCGTACTGTCCAAATCGGACTGTTGCCCGGATCTGGATGCGGCCGTCGAGCTCGCGCAGGGCGTAGCGGTCGGGGTCGCGATCCACGCGGTGAGCGCGTACGACGAGGAGTCGCTGCAGGCGTTGCGGCCGCACCTGGGTCCGGGCCGGACCGCCGCCCTGATCGGCCCGTCCGGCGTCGGCAAATCGACGATCGTCAACCTGCTGGCGGGGACTGAAGAGGCCACCGGCGCGACTCGATCGGACGGCAAAGGCCGGCACACCACCACCTGGCGGGAGCTGATCCGGTTACCGAGCGGCGGTGTGCTGCTCGACACGCCGGGGTTGCGCGGCCTGTCGCTGTGGGAATCGGCCGAGGGCATCGACGCCACATTCGCCGATATCGCCGCGTTGATTACCGAATGCCGGTTCGCCGACTGCGCGCATGAGACCGAGCCGGGTTGCGCGGTATTGCTGGCGATCGACGAGGGGCGGTTGGCCGCCGACCGGCTCGCGCGCTACCGGAAGATGCTGCGCGAACAGGCTCGGTTGGATGCCCGGCGTGACGCGCGGGCGCGGGCGGAGGAGACGGCGCGGGTACGCCGGTTCGCCAAGGACGCCCGCAACCGGCGCCAGTTCGAGGGCCGCGGTCGGCCCTAAAATCAGCCGATCGCCCCGGTGAGCGCGTTGCGGGCGCGGGCTGCCTTGATCGCCGGACCTTCCCGGACCCCGGGCGGGAGTAGCAACAGGGTGCGGCGCAGCCCACGCAGCGCGGTGGTCGTCGCGGGCTCGCCCAGCGGCACGGTCGGGATCCCGTACATCCGGCGCGCCCACGGTGGCAGCAACCCGAATGCCAGCCCGGCCAGCGCCGCCCACGCCGGGCGGGCCGGCGTACCCAACCGGACCCAGGCGGGCATCGGCGGCACCATCACGAACGCCGCCGCCGACCGGGCCTCGGCCGTGGCGTGCAGCTGCGGGCGCATGGTCTGGAAGTACGTGGCCAGCTCGGCCCGGTCCTGCGGTACCTCGGCCGGGTCGAGCCCGACCAGCTCGGCCGAGACCAGCTGCTCCCTCAGATATGTATCCGCGTCTGCGTCGGAGATCCGGGCGCCGGCCCGCCGGGCGGTGGACAGGAACGAGTCGACCTCGCAGGCGTACACCCAGGTCAGCAGCTCGGGGTCGTCGATCCGGAACGTTTCTCCGGTCTGCGGGTCGGTGGCGGTCAGCCGGCGGTGTACGCCGCGGACCCGGGCACCGGCTCGCCGCGCCTCGCTCGTGGTGCCGTACGTGGTCGTGCCGACGTATTCGGCGGTGCGCCGCAAACGCCCCCAGGGGTCCGACCGGAAGCCTGAATGCGCGGCTACACCGGCCATCGCCCGCGGATGCAGCGCCTGCAACAGCAGGGCCCGTAGCCCGGCCAGTACCAGCACGGGATCGGAGTGCACCCGCCAGCTCACCGACTCCGGCCCGAACAGACCGAACAGCTCGGTCCGCGGCGAGTCGGCGACGGTAGTCATCCCAGCACTCTGATCGTGTCGTCGGATCGGACGACGGCGTGGGTACCGACCCGTTCCAGCCCGTCAATCACCTTCGGCAACGTGGTGGAGCTGTGGGCGGTGCGGTGCCCGGCCAAGTCGTAGCTGTCGATCCCGGCCGCGGTCGGTACGTACACGGTCGACTCGAAGAAGGCCGGCGGACCGATCGACTTGCGGCTCCACACTGCCCGGCCCGAATTCAGATCGAGCACGATGACCTGCCGGCCGTCGAAGCCGATCCACTGGTTCTGGGCGATGATCGGTTTGGTCATCGCCGTATTGGTTGTGCCCGGCGGTGTCGTGTCCGGGACCACGCCGGTGGACTGGCCGCTGTCGGAGTTGAGGATCGACAGCACGGTGTGGTTGCCGACATCGGAGGAGACCACGACGCCGGCGTCGGCCGACAGCAGCTTCGAGTTGCCGCCCGGCGCCAGTACGTCCCAGCGCTGCTTGCCGGTGAATCCGTCCAGCGCCACCACGTCAGTACGGCCGGCGCACTCGGTCAGCAGTACCAGCCCGACATCGCCGGCCGCGGCCCCGTTCAGCGTGCAGCCCTTCTTATGGAACGACCACGCCTTCGAACCGCCGTCGAGGTAGAAGCCGGTGGCGCTGGTGGGGCTGATCGCGTAATAGATGCCGGACCCGTCGAGCAGGCTGATCCCTCTGGGCAGGTCGGCGTTGAGGTACCAGCGGCGCTTGCCGGTGTCGGCGTTGAAGCCAGTGATGTCGCTGCACCACTTGCCATTGCGGTAGACCGCGATCACCGTGTTCTGGTCCATCGTCCAGGAACACAGGTCGGTGTTGCCGCGCCGGTAGCTCCACCGGACCTGGCCATTGGCCGGGTTATGGCCAGAGATCTGGTGAGCGTCGGCGGTGATGACCGTGCGGGCGGTGGTGCTCGAACCCTGGTCGGAGACGACGCCCTGGGCCGACCAGCGCTGCTGCAGGGTGGTCGGCAACGGGCCGGTGGGTGCGGCGGCCGGGGTGTGGGCCAACGGGTGATAGCTCAGCGTGTACCAGTCGCTGTCGGCGATCGCCGGTACGGCCACCGCGACGGCGGCGGCCAGTACGACGACCGCGCCGATCAGCCAGTGCCGCCACTCGCGCCCTAGATGCATTGACCAATATTGGCATCTCGTTGCTGGCGCTCGGGCGGCACCGTCCACATGGGAGATCCGTACGGAATTAGGGCGTGTTGCTTAAGTCCTGGCCGTCGCGAGCGGTGATCCAGGCGGCGGTCCGGCAAGGCGGAGGAGGAGCCGGTAGCGGAGCTACCGGCGACGACGACAACGAAGCCGGTCGTCGTCTGGGCGCCGCGCAGC
>JBEDUI010000135.1:0-5416 GCA_040414495.1 Mycobacteriales bacterium | reverse complement strand
CTGGTGTCGCACAGCGGCCTACCGCAGCGGGGCGACTAGCGTGTCGTCGAGCGGCTCGTCGGACGTGAATTCGCTGATCTCGGCCACCTCGCCGTCGACGTACTTGACCACGCGCAGCAGCACCCCTGTCTCGATTTTGTACGCTCCGACGATGACCGACGACGTAATTGTGGGCCATGGGGGCCTTGCCGGAAAGGGCGTCTATGCCGCGCGTGAGTTCGCTGCCGGCGACGTTGTCGTGTCCTACCAGCTGCAGCCATTGACGTGCACAGAGTATGAGGCGCTGCCGGCGGGCGAGGAGTTGTTCGTCCACAGCTACGGCGGTCGCCGATACCTGTATCCATCACCTGCTCGCTTCGTCAACCATGCCGACGACCCGTCGTGCTACCAGGATTTCGATGTGGGCTGCGACATCGCGCGTCGGCCGATCTCTGCGGGGGAAGCGATCACGATCGACGCCAGGCAAGAGACCGACCGCGAGCTCTCCACATTCCTTGACGTGTACGTCGAATCGCTGGAGCGGAACTCCGCGGACGGTCTCGGTGGTCTCGTCGATTGCGCCGCAGCGGCCTGGCTACCGGACGGAACCTCGCGCGGCCGGGACGCCGTGGTGGCTGGGCTGATCAGCAGCCGGCTTCGAGTCGTCTCCGGTGTGGACTGGCTCGTCGGGACTGGCCGCTGGGAGGCTGTCGGTTCGGCCGACGCTCGCACTGCCGACGGCGTGCTGTGCCACACGACGATGATGCTCAAGATCGTCCGTGGCAATTGGCAGCTCATCTATCAGCACACGGGATGACCGCTCTACAACGCTGTGCGGACGCGTGCGTCGTCCGCGCGTTGCAGCTGGGCGGCCGTACTCGCCCATCTTCGATGCGGCACTGGTGCCGTACAGCGGCCTACCGCAGCGGGGCGAACAGTGCGTCGTCGAGCGGTTCGTCGAACGCGATCTCGGTGAATTCGCTGATCTCGGCCACCTCGCCGTCGACGTATTTGACCACGCGTAGCAGCACGCCTGTCTCGATGTCGATGCTCAGCCGGAACTCGTCGCCCCCGTCGGCCATGTCGAACACCTCGGCGCTCGGCGTGTGCCCATACTCGTCGGGCTCGCGCGGTGTCGCGACCGCGATCGTGCAGGCCCGTCCGGCGACCTCGCCGCGCTCACCGGTCTCGACGAGGTCGAAGCCGGCCGGGACGGCGGCTGGCAGCAGCAAAGCGACGATCTCGGTGCCGCCGATGGTGTTGTTGGGGCTGCCGCCGTTGGTCTGGACCGTCGCGCCGGTGCGTGCCCAGTACGTGTCGCCCTCGACGACGACCGTGTCGGGTAGCCACTCGTCGCCGCGCCGCGACCGCGCGTCGACCCGGCGGCGCCGGCCGTGCTGATCGGTCGCTACATCGAGCATCGCTTCGACGATCGGCTCGTCCGGGCCGGTGCTGGTGAACACCGCCGATCCGGGCGAGATATTCCGTAGAAAGCCACGGTTGACCAAGCCCTGGTCTCGCCACTGCCGCGCGACACCCCGGGCGGACGTCCACATCGGATCGGTAAGCACCCGGCCATTGTGCCGGTCAGGAGGCAAGATCGGCCAGCACCCGGCTGAGCTCGGCGGCTACCGTGCCGACGTCCGTGCTCCAGATCTGCTTCAGCTTGGCCCGTAGACGGACCACAGTGGACAGTCAAATTGTCAACTGCACGATCGAAATTGGCATTCTGACCTGATCAGGTGTTGAACCAGATGGTGGTCCCTGGTTCCAACAATACGAACCGCGCGTCGTTCATTATCGGTCCCGTGATTGACCTTTGATGATGGGTGGTCATCGGCTCGTACGGCGGGCTCTTCGGATGCCAATCCGGCGATGGGGTTCGAAGGTTCGGGCTGCTGCACGATCCGATGCCTACGCCGTGAGGCGATCCGCTTCGGCCAGCAGCAGATCGCCAAAGGGCTGAAAGCCAATACTGTAGGCGTAGACGCCGCTGACGACTCGGTGGATGGTTCCCCATTCCCAGATAGCGGTGGCATCCACGCCCGTGCGAGAAGCCAGCTGCTCAGTCCGTGCCCAGAGGTCATCGCCGAGGCCCGGGTTGCAGCGCACGATGGTGCCGAGATCGCACGCCGGTTCGGCCCGCAGCCCGGCTGGATCGATGAGCTTGTAGCTGCCGTCACTGGCCTGCAGGGCGTTCATCTCGTGGATATCACCGTGAACGAGGACCGCGGACCGATCGTCGTGGGCAAGGCGACGACGATTCATGCAATCCAGCGCGTCCGCCACAGTGGCCGGCGAACACGGTCGTCCCGCCTGCTCCCATAGTCGTGGCAGCCGATCGGCGCACTGCTCAGCCAATATCGCGCCGGTCGGAAGGTCGATGTCGGCACCGATCGGACGCCATAGGCGAACCGCCACGTCGCACAACAAGTTGTGGCGGCTGGCAGGGTCGGCCACGGTGTCGTACATCGGAGCGCCAAGGCGCTCCAGCAGAAGGGCCTGTCGACTCACGTCTTCGCCCAGCAGCTTGGCGCATCCCCTTCCGTTCGCCAGGCGCAGTGCCATGGCCTCCTGCCTGATGTCCCGACCTGGCACACCGAGCTTGAGGACCGCCGCTGTTCCGTCGACCAGCGTCACCTCGACGACCAGGGCGGCGTGACCGCCCGCGAAGCTGGATCCGATTATCAGAGACCACTCCTGGGCCAGCGAGTCGACCACGCCTGGCAGCTCGTCCAGCCAGGATTCGTTCCCGTCGGCTATGACCGTCTTTCGGACCTGGTCAGGAATATCGAGGCTCACACCGCCAACCTAGACCGAGCCGAACACGTCAGTGGTGATCGGCACCGATGATTCGGCCTTGGGATCTCAGCGGGATCATTCGAGCACCTCGCTGATTCAAGATATGGCGTGTGCCGGAGAATTTCAGATTGGTTTGTCGAATTCGCAGTGAAGCTGGTTCGAGATGCGCATGATTGTGGCCGGTGTTATGTTCCTGCAACGGCATGTCGCGTACGCCGTTCGCCGGTTGCTTTCCGCGCCCACGCTGCGGGGGCATTTGTCGGCTAAGGTCTCCTGGGGCCCGCGTCAGATTCCGCTTGGTTGTCATCTGGTGCCGGCGGTGCGTGGGCCCGTTGGGGAGAGATACCGAGATGCCGAGGAAGCAATCGACTAGGGCCCGGAATGCTCGCGCCGCGGCGCGGGAGGGTGAGAAGTTCACTGTTGCTCTGCGGCGCCTCTCATCGACGCCGGCGGTGCGTGCGGGTGAGGGTGATGACCGTCTGGAGTTTGAGTTCACCGGTGAGATCTTTCAGTGGCGGGGTCCGGCGCCGTACTACTTCGTCAGGGTGCCGGAGGAGCAGAGCCGGCAGCTCAAGGCGGTGTCTTCTGGCATCAGTTATTACGGGGGAATGTTCCGGGTTCTGGCGCGGATCGGTGGACTTGGGTGGGCGACATCGCTGCGGCCCAAGGACGGGCGTTACCTCGTCCCCATCAAGGACGCGGTGCGCAAACCCATGGGGCTTACCGAGGGAGACTCCGTCCTGATCGGCCTGACCGTGGCTGTAGCAACGGTCGAGAAAAGGCCCGATGCCGCTCGGGCGCGTTCTACTCAACAGGAGCGGCGCCCCCAACCTCGTAGTAGAGATAGTCAACGCGGCGGATCGGGTGTCATCACAGGTCGCGCCAGGCCGCAGGTCACCGATGATCAGCTCCGGATCGTCCCGGCGAACGAGGCGAGCTGGGAGGACTTACAAGCCGTGTTCGGCGTGCGCGGCGCTTCGTCCGTTTGCTGGTGCCAGCGGTACAAGATGCAGCCCAAAGAGCGTTGTATAAGCACGGTTGGAGCGAAGGAACTCGCCCCCCGGCTTCGAAAGCAGACTGCCTGCGCGCAGCCAGAGTCGGCCGTAACGACCGGCCTGGTCGCCTATCTCGACGGGGAGCCGGTCGGATGGTGCGCGGTGAACCCGCGATCTGCCAACCCGCGCCTGTTGAGCCAATGTCCCACCCCGTGGGTCGGTCGGACCGAGGACAAGACCGATGACAGCGTGTGGGCGGTGACCTGCATCCTCACCCGAGCCGGTTATCGGCGCCGCGGCATCAGCCGGGCACTCGCCCGAGCCGCCGTCGACTTCGCCCGGCAACGCGGCGCCGTGCCTTGGAGGCCTATCCCCACACCACCGAGGTCGCGCATTTCGGCACTCCAAGCGTCTTCGCCGCAGCCGGCTTCGTCGAAGTGAACAAACCCACCCTCAGACGCATTGTCATGCGCATCGACTTCCACCGGCCGAGCAGAGCGAAACGACGAGACTCAACCCGCTGACCGGGCAACAGATAGCCGACGCGGCCGGAAGGTTTAGTGCAGCGACCGCCGAAGGCAGGCAGATGCCCACACAACGCGGATTAGCGGCTGGGTCTACCACCTCGAAAAGAGGACCACCGCAACTCTCAGTGGCGACCGGCGGAGACAACAGGCAGCGCTCTCGTGCTCATCCGACACCGCCTCTACTGCTCGACGCGGCGGGTCCTCCAGAATGCAAAGCCGAGACGCTGATACATCTGGACGCTCCACACCCATTCGGCGATGATCCTTTCGAATCCTTCATTGGCGAGCATCTGTGCGGCTGCGGCGATCGCGGCCGACCCGAGGCCTCGATTCCGCTGCTGTCTGGCGATGAACAATGCCGCTATAGCTGCATCTTGTCGCGACTCCAGAGCATTGTCTGGCCGCTGCAGGAGTACGCCGCCGACCATCCCGTCGGTTGTTTTGATGGCGCACGCGGTTGTGTCGGCGCTCGGGGATTGGTAGTACGGCAAGAAAGGCGAGTGTTCTGATTCCACCAGCCGTAAGAGATTGTTGCGCTCGTCTGACTCGGCGTGGACTAGATCGACAGCGGGCCCGCCGGGCACAGCAAGGTTGCGAACGCACAAGGCCATGTCGGTGACTTCGAGCATGGGCCCGAACGTAGAGGACTTCCAGCATTCTCGCGTCTTCCCGAGCTTTCCGGCGCGAGAACGACGCTGACCCACACGCTTATCGGCCAGCGGGCTGGTGGTCCGAGATGACCCGGGCCGGGCTGGCGCCGTAGTAATCTCCGCGCGTGTCTGTGGGTAGCGCTGGACCGATAGTCCAGGCGTGCGGGTTGCAGTTGCATAGTGCCTACTGGCTGAACCTGCACCACGTGTTGTATGCGGCTGCCTGGGCCGGCCGGGGCGCGGCACTGCGGCCAGGCGCGGAGACCTTGCCTGCGCCGATCGAACTGCCGCGATCGGCGGTCGACTGGTACGACCTGCATGTCGCCGACCGCGACCTGCTCTTCGACGAGGGCATGGAAGCACTGCACTGGCATCTCGCCACAAGCGACCTGGCCTCCATTCCACATGAGCATCGCGAGGTGCTCACGGCCGCCGCGACAACGTACGACACCTACTGGCCTGA